>DATLVW010000065.1:0-8205 GCA_035577085.1 Thermoanaerobaculia bacterium | reverse complement strand
TGGCAAGTTGTTACCGCGGCGCCAGCATCCTTCGCGGATACGAGGTCACGCATAGCAGGTTTATCGACGAGATCCGTGCGGCGAACATCGTTCACTTCGCCGGGCACGCCCTGAATGTTCCCGACCGCCCGCTCGATTCGGCGCTTATCGTCGCGCCAGACAAAGGCGTCGCCTCAGTCGCCGCTTCAGACATCATGCAATTGCATCTGAATCACATACTGCTTGTTTTCTTATCGACGTGTCGTTCCGCGGAAAGCGGCGGACGTCGGGACGGCGTACAGAATCTAGCGACTGCCTTTCTGGTCGCTGGCGCGCCAACGATTGTCGCTTCGATCTCCGACGTTGAGGATCAATCAGCCCGCCGACTTGCGACCGCATTCCACAGCAAGTTCGCCACATCCGACGACGCTGCCTCGGCACTACACGAAGCGGCAGTGCAGTCCGGCGATTATCGAGAACATCCATCTACATTTCGAATGTATGTGCTCGGAGGCAGCCGGCGCTTTGTGGGACATTGAGAGGAGAGAGAAATGGTAAAAACCGTTTTTGTCCGCCAAATGATGCTCGTTCTGGTCCCCGTCATCGCGGCAAGCTGCAAAGGGCCGGTACCGCCCGGCACGCCCGCGAAGCCCGCCTCCGTCACTCCGGCGAAACTCGTGCGGATCGAGTTCGAGGGCGGAATCTGTGAAGTGATGGCACACAAGAGCGGCACTCCGCGGGCCGTCTTCCTCGTCAACAAAATGACACCTCATCTCGTCGAGATCTTCTTGCCGCTGAATCCGGACGTGACGCCGGCAGCCCAGAAGAAAGAGATCGAAGACGTCACCGGTCTGACGGCGCAGCCGATCTCGACAAAGGGATTTCGGTTGAGCAACGTGAAAGGGTGGATGTTCCGCATTGTCGACCCGACAGGATCCGGCAGCCCGATGCAACCAGCCCTTACGCCATCATTGGACTTCGATTTTCTCGTGCCTCACCTCTCCAGGGTGGCGGGGGTCACAGAGGCCGATCTCGATCCAGGGATTGACAAAGATCCTGACGCGAGCGGGAAATTTGTCGATTTTGTTGAACTGGACGGAGGCGTGTTGAGCGCGGTGCCGTACTGTAAGAGGGGCGTTTTCGACCCCGACACCGAAAAGCGCTCGATTCGCGCGTTTGCGCAGACGGTGGTTCTCACGGGTTCCACCGCGGCAACCGCTGTGCTGCAGATGCGAAAAACTAGCCGTGATACGTGGCAGTCACTCCACTTTGGGTCCGTCGACCTGGTACGCATAACGTTCCGGAACCAACCGGCGTCATCGGATGGTATGCCCCATTTCGACATGCACAAGAACATCTTGAACAGCGGATCGACGTTGACCTGGCCCGATATCCCCCCGGGCCAGATTGTGGAGTTTTGTCCTCAGTCGGACACAGTCCCGGGCTGCTCGGACACGCAGTGGCCATGAGGCCGCGCGCTTTGAGGATATTCTTGCTGGTTGTCGCGGTCACAATCGTCGTCGTATCTGCTAACGCCGCTGACTTCAAAATCAGTTCGGCAGAGGACGTCACGCGAGCAAAGAAAGAGTGGGACGCTCGCGTGCGATTCGAGAGGGCAGTCGATCCGATCTTGAAGGACGTCAGCCTTGAAGAGCTCACGCTGATCAGCGCGTCAACGGCCGCGGCGATTACCCGCGTACAGAGCGAAATTGAAAACCGCAGCCGGCTCAAGAAAGCGATCGACCCCATCTTGAGGAAGTACACGATCGAAGAGCTCTCGATCATCCTGAGTCAAGCAAGTATCCACCATGGTGATACGACTCCCGTTTTGCAAGCAAAACCGGCTACTCCGCAAAGTGTGATCAACAGGGATGCGACGGTTGCACTGATACCGATATCTCTGTTGAAGAAACAAGCGGATGGGACCTATCAGCTCAACACTAGCACGACAGTCGGCGCTGCTTTCGCAATGTGTGCCCGCGAGCAGTTCTTCAACGAGCCGTCTGCCGCCTCCTGTGCAGGCGTCCTCATCGCTCCCGATCTTGTGATCACCGCGGGGCACTGCGTGTTCAACGCGCAGTACCTCGATCTTGCCGTTGTTTTCGGATATCGAGTCGACGGCAGCGGTCAACTGCCTGCTTTCTACAAGGCGGACGACGTCCGATTTCTCACGGATGAGACCGACGTCACGAACGTGATCTTCGGACAGGATTGGGGAATCGTCACTCTCGACCACGCCGTCACTGTCAGCCCGGCGCGTATTCGAATGAGCGGAGTCGTCGGAGACCAAGACGGTGTGTATGTGATCGGATATCCAGCAGGCATGCCGGAGTCCGCTGCAGGTATCGCCACAGCGAATGTAAAGGACAACCGCGACAATGATGTCTTCATGGCAGACATTGACACGCTGGAGCGCAGTTCAGGGTCACCGGTATTTAATCGCAATGACGACACGGTGGAGGGCATTTTCGAACACGGAGATAAATGGGTGAACACCGGCACCTGCAATCTCATCATGCGTTGCCCTGCGAGCGGGATTTGCGCCGATGAAGAAGTGACACGCATCCGGTGCCTTCCGCTGGCCCCAGATGTGAGGGGCGTTTTGAAGATCAGTGGTAAGACGTCACAACCGTGCAAATAGGACGTGCTGTTTCCGTAGGACCCCCAAGCTCTCCCGATCTTCAACGTGCTTCGCCAAAACGAACTTCGCCCGTCGCCAGTTCCACGGAGAAAGCGGCCCAGCCGGGCGGGGATGGTCGCCGCGCTTCGCCGATGATCGCGTCGTCCGAGGCCGTCATTCGTCGGAGTCCTCCGGAGCTGATGGCGTCGGTTTTCCAGAGGCGGCCGGCTCTTCCGAACGCTTCCAGGCTCATGTCGTTGTGATTGATGACGAATAAGGTTCCCGGTTCGTTTCCCTCCACGCTGACGACGTCCGTGCCGGTCTGCTCTACGAGCGTTCGCGACGTCGCGTCGATGATGTAGCCGGCGCCGGCCGCAGATACGAACAGGTGCTTGCCGTCCGGCATCATCTGGACGGTGCTGGGACCGGGACCCTTCTGACCACGCTCGAAGCTGCCGATCCATGATGCATTGCCGACACCGATGCGCATGAGAACGCGCCCGCAGCCGGATTCGGAATCCTCGGCCGGAATCGCGATCACCGCTTCGCCCGTGGGCGGTGAGTCGAGGATCACGGCTGCGGCCAACTCATCGCGCAGGTCGGTTCGCGGATCCTTCGTCAAGAGTGGGAGGAAGGGCTGGTGCGGCAGTTGGCGGCGCTTCTCAGATTCGCGCCTCGCGCCGACCGAGATGAGAAACCACATTCGCCTATGTCGTTGCGCGGCCTCGCTGGCTGGACCGTTGAACGCCGCCGCGAGCCCCGCCTCCCGGAGCATCGCGTTGAATGTTCTTATGGCGGCGGCAGAGCCTTCCTGCTCGACGACGCGCTTGAGGTCCCGGCTGATTCTCGCCAAATCGCCACACGCCTCTTCGAAAATCTCGTCGCGCCGGGCGGTCTGCTCGTATATCTCTGCAAGTTGCTCGGCGGTGTGAAGATTCTTGTAGACCGGCTCCACTTGTCCGCGGCGCAGGCGCTCGGCGTAGCGCCGGTATTCCCGTCTTCTTTTGGTAGTCCGGAAGCCCTTCAAGGGTGAGGTCGGTGCGTCTTCCATGCGCTGCAAGGCGGCGATGGTCTCGTCGATCAGCACCGCGGCCCGTTGAGATGCGTAGTCGTTCTTCATGATCGTCATGGAACCCGGGCGCGCTTCTGTGCGCGCCCGGGTTCACTACCTCCTTATACGTTTACGATTTTGATGCGGTGGACGTTACAGGCGCGGGTGCCGGCGCCGGCGTCGGAGGGGCTTGCTTCACCTTCTTCCGGCGCGAGACGCCTTTCAGCCGTTTGACCTCCTCGACGTGCGGTACGAGCACTGCGTTGTCCGGGTCCTTGGCGAGCTGTGTCCCGATCGCGTACGCCTGCATCCCGATGAGCGAGAGCCGTTGACGGCGATTGAGGTTTGCTCCCTCGATACCCTTCAGGAACGCGCGCGCCTCTTCGGCCACGGCGTCCCAACGGAGCGAGTCGTCCTGCAGCTGACGGACTTCGTCGAGCGGCTGCCCGATCGCCTGCGATACGTTGTCCAGCACGCCGATGACGTTGATTGATGCCTCGACGATCGGCTTTGGCTGTATCCGCAGACGCTGTCTGATCAGCTTGCGCTGCTCCTTCGACAACGGCGCTACGTCCTCCATCTGCGACGACATGGTGCGCAACTGCGCTATTACCTGTTCGGGGGCCAGCTTGGCCGGATCAGGGTTTGGTGTAACAGGGGTTGCATTACTCACGACATAGTCTCCTTCTACGAGCTAAGGCCGGAGGTGACGTCACGACTCGTCGACAAGTGCGAGCGGCCACCGGCTGGAAGTCGCGGCTACGCGCCGATTCTTCCGGTTGATGTTTTCCCGCGGTGTGTACACACCTCGGGTGCCCGCGGCAGGAGGAGCAAGCTCAACTCCCGCGCCGGTACAGGTTTAATCGTGTGCTATCCAGCACCATCCTGTACCGCCGACAGCCGCCAAAGCCGAAGATCTTACGAAATTCGACGTTGTAGCGAACGATATAAGCCCATTGAAACGACTTGTCAAGGGGCAATGCGGCTACACGCAAAAAAAATCGTGCAACACGATGCGCGCGCACATGTGCAACCGAGAATGTGGCGTTGCTACACGGCGGATGTAGCGTTGCTACACGGGCCGTGGCCGCATGCTACACCGGGGGTGTAGCGTTGCTTCATGGGCAGCGTCGCATTCCTACACCGGGCGTGTAGCGTTGCTACATGGGTAGTGCCGCATTGCTACACCGGGCGTGTAGCGTTGCTACATGGGCAGTGCCGCATTGCGACACCGGGAGTGTAGCGTTGCGGCATGGGCAGTGTTGCATTGCTACACCCGAGGTGTAGCGTTGCTACATGGGTGGTGTCGCATTGGCTACACCGGGGGTGTAGCGTTGCTTCATGGGCAGTGTCGCATTGCTACACCCGAGGTGTGGCGTTGCTACATGGGTGGCGTCGCATTGCTACACCGGGGGTGTAGCGTTGCTTCATGGGCAGTGTCGCATGCCACATCAGCGGTGGAGCGTTGCTTCATAGACGGTGTGGCATGCCACACCAGGGGTGGAGCGTTGCTTCATAGACGGTGTCGCATGCTACACCGGAGGTGTAGCGTTGCGGCGCGAGTGGGTGTCGTACGTGCGCACCGGGGGTCCAACGTTGCGACACGGTGTCGATCGCGTGCGCCCGATGCGCACCGCAAGTCGTCCGGCGTGCCACACGATCGCCACAAATGGCAGGATGAAGCGACTGAGACGCATTGCGCACCGAACGTGGAGTGTTGACGGTGCGCCGTGAGCCGTCACGCGCACACGAAAGGCAGGAGCCGCTCAGTTCGGAAGGTTTGCGTACAGAATCGAAAGGTCCAGCGTCGCGCCCGACACGAGCTTTACGACACCTTCCTGCACGTCGAGATACTCCCAGCTTCCTGACGCGAGACGGCGGTAGATCTCGACGCGCGGCTCCTGATTGACGAGGACGTATTCCTGCAGCGACGGGATGCGTTGGTAATCCCGCCACTTGCTCACCCGGTCGACGTCTTCGGTCGACGGGGATAGGACCTCGACGAGTAGCAGGGGATTCGTGATCGTCGTGCCGCTGCGGTCATCGGGGTCGAGCTCGATCGGACCGCAGACCATCGAGACGTCCGGATAGGTGGCTCGGCCCGTGGCGAGAACGCGGATTCGCATATCCGACTGGAATCCAGTGCAACCCGGAGGAAGGGTGGCCCCGAGGGCAACGCTGATCCTGAAGGCGAGGGCGCTGTGCCGAGGCGATCCGCCCGCCATGGCAAAGATCTCACCGTCAGCGAACTCGTGTTTCAGCTCACTGTCGTGTTCGAGCGCGAGGTAGTCCTCATAGGTGGATTGGCTCATGAGACAGAGGTGTGGTTGTCGCGTGTTCAGGGTAATCGACCGCCAGGAGAGTTGTCAGTCTGGCGATTGCAAGGTACCCCTAGAAAACTCGGTCATTCACTCCTGGACGTCGACCTCCGCCCTGACAGCCCTCGGGCGAGGACGCCCGAGGGCCCGCGGTCGAGACGACCGCACTCCGATGTGGCAGAATCGGCGCGCCTAGATTTCCGGCGAGCCCATCACACATGAGCATCACGAACCGCGCCTGGGCGTCCGCCCGCCAACATGGGTTCGAAGAGGGGGCGCCGTGATGACGATCGAGCAGGAAGGCCGGCTGGCGAAGCCGCCGCTCGCCCTCGCCGAACGGGCCATTCTTCTCGTGCTCGCCGCGGGTCTGCTCGTCGTGCCGGTGATTCTCGGCAGTGGGCTCGATACGTTTCGCCTGCCGAAGGAGTTGATCTTCCGCGGCGAGGCGATCGCGCTCCTGATGCTGGCCGTGTTCTGGCTGACGTCACGGCGGCGCACGTGGACGTTCACGCGGCGCCCTGAGTTTCTGCTCACGGCCGCGGTCATCGGCTGGTGTCTGATCACGACAGCTACATCGACGAATCGACCGCTCAGCGTCGACAGCCTGATCACCATTCTTGCTGCTGCAGTCATCTTCATTGCGACCTGCCTGGCCGCGGAGACGGTGACGGTAATCGCCATCGATGTGCTGATGATCGCGTGCTGCGCGAATGCGGTCCTCGTCATCCTGCAGGAGCTGAGGATCTGGACGCCGTTTCCTCTGCCGCCGGACACAGCCGCGCACTACGGCAGTGTTGCGCTGCTCGGCAATGCCAACGACGTCGGCATGTATCTCGTCGTCCCGGCCATCGCGGCGATCGTGCTCGCTGTGACCGCGAGCGGTCTCCGGCGCTGGATCTACGCAGGAGTGGGGATTCTGCTCGTGGCCGGAATCGCCGCCAGCGGCACACGCACCGCCCTCGGGGCGCTTCTGGCCGCGCTGATCGTCTTCGCGCTCAGTCACTCCCGGCGTGCCGCGCTGGTCGTTGGCGCGATCATCATCCTGCTCGGGCTGGTGATTCTTTCTCCGTCGACTTCGATGGGCCGAGGAGTTCGCGAGCTTGCCGAGGCGGTGAAGCATCGCGACTATCAGAATCTATTCTCGGAGCGTCTGCCTCCGTTTCTCTCCGCGCTCGACATGGCGCGCGATCATCCGCTCGCCGGAGTCGGACCGGGCTGTTTCAAGTATCACTACATGGCCTACCGCATCGGGCTTCGCGGGCGATATCCCGATCCGTGGTTGGAAGGCTTCGCCATGAACTGGGGCGAGGTCCACAACGATCACCTGCAGGTGGCTGCCGAGACCGGACTGCCGGGATACGCGCTCTTCCTCCTGGCGATCGGGATCGGCAGTGGAATCGTGGGAAGCCTGCGACGCGCGCCTGTCAGCGCATCAACGCCTGAAGCAACGTTTGCGCGAGCGTTCCGCTGGCCGCTGGCGACGGCACTATTTGTGATCTGCCTCGCCCAATTTCCGCTCGAGATCGCGGCACCGCGGCTGGTCATCCTCACGCTCGGAGCACTCTGCGTCACATGGAGCAATGACGATCGGGCGCCTCGCCCCGCGGGCGCGCATCCGCCTCGGCTGGCGCAAAGACCCTTCGCAGCGCTGCTGCTGCGAATGGCGGCGCTCGTCGCTGCCGGCTACGCCGTCAACCAGCTATGCATCGCTCCCTACCGCGGGAATCTCATCCTGCGGGAGGTTGCGGCGCGGTCGCTGCACGCGCAATCACTCGATGACCGGCACGCCATCGACATTGCCCACACGAATCTGCACGATCTCGACGAAGCTGCCCGTGGGCGCCGCCTCGATCCCGCCTGGTATCTGCTCTACGGCACCAACTGCGAGATCCTCGGCCGCTGGGACGAGGCCGCGGCTACCTACACGACCGCCTTGCGCATCGATGACCGCCCGGAGATCTACGTGAACCGCGGTCTCGTCAGACTGCACCTGGGACAAACGGACCTCGCCGTATCCGATCTCGCCACGGCCGCACGTTTCGATCCGAATGTCATCTACCAACTCGAGGGTGAGCTTCGCGCCCGCGTAACCGCCGCGGTCGGCGCGCGATGACGCCCGATGCGCCGCGGCCAATCCGCGTCCTTCGCCTCATCGCCCGGCTCAACGTAGGCGGTCCGGCCCGGCACGTGGTCTGGTTGAGCGAGGCGCTTCCGGCCGACGGCTTCGAAACGCTGCT
>DATLVW010000064.1:0-13561 GCA_035577085.1 Thermoanaerobaculia bacterium | reverse complement strand
GACTCATTCTGGTGATCGACGGCCCGCAGGATGATGCCGTCGAAACGATCGTGCGCTCGTTCGCCTCGGTGGTTTCGCAAGTCCTGCGCAACGAAGCGCGCTGCGGATTTGTCGCCAGTGTGAATCGCGGGATGCGTGCATGCTCGCGCGACGTCGTCCTGCTCAATAGCGACACGATCGTCACCGCCCGCTGGCTCGACAAACTGATCGACGCCAGCATCTCCTCGGGGGACATCGGGACGGTCACGCCGCTGTCGAACAACGCCACGCTCTGCTCCGTGCCGCGAGTATTCGAAGAAAATCTCATCCCCACCGGCTTCGACGCGGAGTCATTCGCGGCGCTCGTCGAGCGCGTTTCTGAGCGGACGTATCCGCGGTTGCCGACTGGCGTCGGAGTCTGTCTCTTCATCCGCCGTGCTCTGCTCGACGACATCGGGTACTTCGATGTCGAACGTTTCGGCCTCGGCTACGGCGAAGAGAACGACTTCTGCATGCGGGCGCTGGCGCGCGGGTGGCTCCACATCGCGGACGACGCCACGTTCATCGCGCACGCGGGCCACCGCAGCTTCGGCTCGTCGAGCAGCGCACTGCAACGCAAGGCGGCGAGGACATTGGCGCGCCGGCATCCTGACTACATGCCCGCGATTGCAGCGTTCATGAAGATGAATCCGCTCGCTTCCGTGCATGAGCGCATCAATCACGCGTTGCGCGCCCGCACGCCGGTTACGGCACGCCGCGGGCCGCGCAAAGTCGTTCATCTCGTGCATGGCTGGCCGCCGCGGCAGCAGGCCGGAACGGAGCTGTATGCGTATTGGCTCGGTCGGCGGCAACTGCAGTGGCGCGAGGTCTCGGTCTTCACGCGAATGGCCGACGCAGACCGCAGACAGGGCGAGCCCGTCGAACTCTCTGACGACGGCGCGCGCGTCCGGCTCGTGACCAACAACTTCGTGCAGCGCAATCCGGTCGCGCGCAATGCGTTGCGCGACTGGACGTTCGAGCGCGCCTTCGCGCGGTTCCTGGCCGAGGAAAAGCCGGAGCTGATCCACATCCATCATCTGGCCGGGCACACTTTCTCGCTGGCCGGCGTCGCGAAACGCTTTGGCGTTCCGATCGTTCAGCAGATTCAGGATTGGTGGCCGCTGTGCAGACGCGTGAACCTGTTTGATTTCCAATGGCAGAGGTGCAGCGGGCCGGGCATCGCCAAGTGCGCGCAGTGCGCGCCAATGACGCGCATCGCTCCCGCTCCGCTCTGGAACCGCGCGCTGCATCGCATGCGGCGGCAGGCGGCGCGTCGAGCGCTTTCGGTGGCCGACGCCTTCGTAATGGGGTCGCAGTGCATTCACGACGATTACGAACGCGCCGGGTTGTTTCCCGCGGGGATTCTGGCGTTCGTGTTGCCGTACGGCGTGGAAATGACAGCGCGGGAAGCGCGCAAACCCGCTCGACGCCCGCTCCGTTTCGGAATCGTCGGATCGATCATTCCTCACAAGGGCATTCATATCGCCGCGGACGCATTTCGCGGGATCGATCCGTCGCTGGCCACGTTGCACGTATGGGGCGACACGTCCGCTTCGCCGGCGTACGTCGAAACGCTGCGAGCGCTCGGCGGCGATCTGACCTTCGAAGGAAGGTTTGCCGAGGATGCGAAGGCGGCGATCTTCGACTCGATCGATGTGCTGCTCGTCCCCTCGGTCGGCCTCGAATCGTTCGGCCTTGCCGCGCGCGAGGCCATGGCCCGCGGTGTTCCGGTCGTGGCCTCGGCTGACGGAGCTCTGCTCGAGATGTTCGAGCCGGGATTGTGCGGAGAGCTGTTTCCGCCGCGTGATGCCGACGCGCTTCAAAGCATCATCGTCCGGCTGGCCATTGCCCCTGAGATCGTCGACGGCTGGTCGTCACGCCTTCCGAAGGTGAAGAGCGTCGACGCGCATGCGGAGGAGATCGAGAAGGTCTACGAGATCGTGATGGGCTCGCGCCGATGATTCGAACGATCGGCCGCGTGGCTCGCTCCGAAGGCATCGGTTCCGCGGTTCGCCGCGCGCAGGAGCGGATCGGCGAGGCGATGCGCATCCAGATGATGCTCGCCCGAGGAGCAGTCGGTCGTCCACACCGATCGCCGATCCTGAACATCTCCGCGACCGGACCGTTCGCGCGCCTCGGCGGGCTGCCGACGCAGCTCATCGCTCGCCTCGATGAGGAGCGCGCCTTGCGTGATGTGGCCTGGCTCTATCCGGGGATCATCGAATTGGCAGTGCACGCCCGCCGCGCGCCGCAATTCACATCCGGCGATGCGCTGTTCGATGCGGGATTTGAGCGTTCCGTCGCGTACGCGCTGAGCGTGACCGGCGCGAGCGCGATCCACATCGAGGGGACGGCGGGTCTTCCGATCGGCAGCATCCTCGAGATGACGAAATCGGGGATCGACGTCGTTCTCGGCGTGCACGATTTTTCCCTTTTCTGCGCCAGACCCCATCTGATCGAAGAACCGATGGGCGTTTTCTGCGGCTATTGCATGGAGGCGGATCGATGTCACCGTTGCCTGCGCGAAACCTCGAACGCCGGCCCGAATGATCAGGCGCAGCGCCGCGCAACGGCCCGGCAACTGCTGGCAGCTGCGCGTGCTGTCGTCTTCCCGTCCACATTTCTGCGAGACAAGCACCAGGAGCTCTTCGCGCTTCCGGATCTCAACGCGCACGTGATCGAGCCAGCAGTGCCTGACGAGCCGATCGCGCGAGCCGTGCGCAGAGCGCGCGGACAACGGCCGCGAATCGCATATGCCGGCAGCCTGAAACGACACAAGGGTGCTCACTTCCTGCCGGAAATCATCACTGCTTTCGCCGACGACGATGTCGACTGGCACATCTTTGGAGGCGGCGATGAGAACTTCCTGCGGTCCGTACGGCATCTTCCGCACACGACGGTCCACGGCTATTACCGCGGAGGCACGCTTCCCTCGCTTCTCGCCAGGCACCAAATCGACCTCGGGATGTTGCTTTCGATCTGGCCCGAGACGTGGTGTTTCACGCTCTCCGAGTGCTGGGCCGCCGGCGTGCCAGCCGTTGGATTCGCCCATGGCGCAATCGCTGAACGCATCACGAGCAGCGGCGGCGGCTGGCTTTCGCCGATCGAGGAAGGTTCGTACGGCATCGTGAACATCGTGCGGCAATGGCTGGCCGGCGAGTTGACGACGGCCATTCCTGCAGTTACCAGAGCGCCTCGGGACGCAGCAACCGATCACGGCGCGCTTTATCGTTCGCTGAACTTGCTCGACTAAACGATGCGCATCCTCCAACTCACGCCGCGACTCTCGTATCCGCCGAGCGACGGTGGCCGCGTCGCCATGCTTCAGATCGCTACGGCCATGCAGCGACTCGGTGCGGATGTGCGCATCCTGTCGCTGAATCCGAGAAAGCAGTATGCGGATCTGGAGACAGCACGGCAGGCGCTTGCTCCGATTGCGGTCGACGCAGTCGACATCGACACCTCCAGCTTGCCTGCTTCGGTGCTGCGCGGTTTCCTGCGGATCGGGACACCGATGCTCGTGGCCCGCTTCTTCTCGGCGAGGTTCAGGCGAGAGTTGCGAGCGTTGCTGGAGGCGTCCGATGTAGATGTCGTTCAGATCGAGAGTCCGTTTCTGCTGCCGTATGTTCCGGCGATTCGCGCCGTGTCGCGTGCGACGATCGTCCTGCGATCGCTCAACGTCGAGTTTCGTATCTGGGAGCAGATTGCGGAGCGTGAAAAGCGTGTGGCGTTCCGAGCGGGATTGCAGTTCATTGCTGGCAGCCTTCGCCGTTACGAGATCCGCCACCTCAACACGTGCGATGCCATCGTCCCGATTACGGAGGAGGACGCCCGCGACTTTCGGGCGCTTGGGTGCTCGCGGCCTATTCATGTTCTTGCGGGCGGTGTGGATGTGGAGGAGGTGTCAGGCGCCGAGGACATTGGCGGCGAGGATCACGTTTCCGGATTCGCGCGGCGGCGAGGACGCCGCCGGGCCAGCCGCCGAGACGGCGGCGTTCCGCCCGCGGGTATGGGCAACGCTGCGCCGCGCGTCGGGTTTCTCGGCTCGCTCGACTACCGGCCCAATCAGGATGCTGCGGTTTGGATCGCCGAGGAGTTGGGGCCGCGGCTGCGTGGCAAAATTCACATCGCGGGAAGCAACGCGCCGCAATGGCTGCGCGAGCGGCTGGATGCGAGCGGCGTCACGTTCGAAGGCGAGGTCCCGGACGCGAAGGCGTTCATCCGATCGATGGACGTGATGATGGCTCCGCTGTTCTCAGGCGGCGGCATGCGTATCAAGATTCTGGAGGCGATGGCGCTCGGCAAGCCGGTGGTGGCGACGACGATCGGAGCGGCGGGGATCGGCGTGAGGCACGGCGAAGACATCCTACTTGCCGACGATGTCAATTCCTTCGCCGCGGCTGTTTCGGAGCTGCTGCATGATCCGGCGAAGGCGCGCGCGATCGGAGACGCGGGACGGCGTCTCGTGGCATCACGCTTCTCGACCGAAGTCCTTGCCCGCGGACTGCTCACCTTCTACGAAAAGCTGACGAAGGGCCGCGGCGTAGACGCGGGTCGTTGACCGCGACGATCGCCGCGCATCACCTCGCAGGAACAGCTCGCGAAGAGTCCTGCTGAGGATTCGCAGTGACGCCGCTGTGTACATCAGCGCGCGCGCGGACCACGCCCAGCCGCGTCCGTAATGCGCGCGCCCCCACGACAGCAGGTCGAGCCAGAGCAGCGACGGATCGTGAGGAAGCTCCGCAACGTGACGGGCGCGGCGCAGCGTCGCGCCGCCGTCGTGTACGACCCGCGCATCCTCGATCACGCGCACGTGCCAGCCCTTTGCGCGAGCGCGAATGCAGAGCTCGAGGTCCTGCGCATAAAAGCGATACATCTCGTTGAAAGGGCCGGCGTCATTCCACGCTTCGCGCCGAAACGCCATCGCCGCGCCGCTCACCCATCCAACGTCGCCGCCGCGCGTGCGCTTGCGCCGCGGAAGCACGTGTGCGATCCCGCTCACCATCACAGCCATCCAGAGCAGCGTCGGTTGAGGACCGCCACTCCACTGCGGCGTGCCATCGGCATCGATCAGTTGCGCGCCCGCCACGCCGAGCGTCACGTCGGCAGCAAAGGCGTCGAAGAGCTTCGCCGGCGCTTCCCGATCGACTCGCGTGTCGCTGTTGAGCAAAAGAATGATCGCGCCGTTCGCCGCCGCGACACCCGCGTTTGCGGCCGCGGCGAAACGACGATTGACATCAAGCCGAACGATCCGAACCTCCGGAACCTCGGCACGCAAGACCTCGCACGTCCCATCGGTCGAGCCGTCGTCGACGACGATCACTTCGCTTTCGGCCGGCGCGGCTGCGATCGCGGCGCGGCAACACGCCAGCGTCATCGCCGCCGTATTGAACGTCGGAATGACGATGGAGAGTAGTCGCGCCGCTGTCTTATCCGCAGATGTCGCAGATGTTCGCAGATGCGTTTCTCTCATCTGCGTCTCATCTGCGCCATCTGCGGATCAAAGCCATCTGCGGATCAAAGGCCGCTTCCGGAGAGCGACGCAGACACGCTCGAGAGCAACAGCCGCACATCGAGTTGTAGCGACCAGTCGCACATATAGGTGATGTCGTAGCGGAGCTTCACTTCCGGGCGGCTGTCGCGCTCCGCCGAAACCTGTGCCAGGCCCGCCAGGCCCGGACGCACCAGACTGCGCAACTCGAACTCCGGAAGCACGCTGAGAATCTGCGCGACGATCTCCGGCCGCTCCGGTCGCGGGCCGACCAGGCTCATGTCTCCGGCGATGATGTTCAGCAACTGCGGCAACTCGTCGATGCGATAGCGGCGCAGGAATCCGCCGATGCGCGTGACGCCGTCGCCATCGGCGCGGCCGGCGTGCGGCACATGCATCGAGCGGAACTTCCACATCGGAAACGTCACACCGCCCAACCCGATGCGCGGTTGCCGGATGAGGACGGCTCCGCGGTCGTTGAGCCAGATCGCCGCGGCGGCGATGAGCGCAAACGGTGCGGCAACGACGACGAGCAGCGCTCCGATCACGATATCCATAGTTCGCTTGACCACCGCGCGGAGTCCGTAACCACAGCCGACCGCGATCTCGATCAGCGGCTGATCGCCGACCCACCCAAGCATCGAAGAGGTGAGGAGCGCGTCGGCGTGTGATGCCAGCAGGAGGTAGCCGCGTGGCCCGCGAATCTGCAACAGCTCCAGTCTGTCGCGCGGCGACGCCTCGGGATTGACGAAGATCACTTCCTCGATCTCGCGCAGCAGCACACGTACGTCGGGATTGGACGTCAGCCCGATGTTCGGAATCGACAGCGTCTCGTCCAGCGTCTGGTCAGGAGCCCCGGCCCATCCGGCGATGCGGATCCGCCGGTCGGATACCGCGTCCAGCCCGGCCACCGCGGCGCGCACCTGCGCGGCATCGCCGACCAGGATCGTCTGGCGCGGACGAATCGGCAGCCCAATCCTGACGAACCTGCGCCACGCAGGGAGAGCCAGCCATTCGATCGCAAGGACGCCGAGGAGAATCGTGCGAGGAAGAAGGCGCTGGTCGAAGGCGCCGCCGATCGCCAGGATCGCCACCTGGATGAGAAGCGCCGTCACGATGAGCGGACGTTCATGGGGGAGGGCCCGCCGCCGGTAGAAGCCGCTCAGACCGAATGCGATCAGTAGCGAGCCGCCGAAGAAGCAAACGGTCAGCGCATCGAGCCGGATGGTGCTAGGAGGCAGCAGCGATTTGGTGAAGGCGAGAGGTACGTTCCGGCGAATGTAGACCACGATGGCAAGTGCGGCCCACGCCAGAAGGAAGTCGCCGGCCATCAGGCCCGCGACTCGGATCACCTTCTCTTTCGAGCTCGGTCGGATCACGCCGTCACCGCCTCGGCGGCCACAGGTACTCCCGCGATGTGTGCGAGTTGGTCGAGAACCAGGGAACGCGAGTACATCGCGCTGGTGACACGGCGGAGCGCGCTGCCGGCGGCGTAGCGAGCGTGCGGAACGAGCAACGCCAGCGCGGCATCTGCGAACGATGAAGCATCGTGCGCGAAGCGAACGTGTGACGCGAGCGGCCCGAGTCCACGCAACGCCTGACGCGTGGCAACGATCGCGCAGCCTGCTTCGCCCGCTTCGACGACCTTGTTCGACTGGCCGCTGCCGTAACGGATGGGAAGCAGCGCAACGCGAACGGAGCGCGCAAGGGCGGCCACGTCATCGACCGGCGAGATGAACGTGATGGCGCGCCGCTCGGCCGCACGGAGGATCGCGCGCGGCGCGTCGGCGCCGGCGATGACGCACGTGGCAGACGGATTCCGCTCGAGGATGGCCGGCCAGATCTCATCGATCAGCCACATCGCCGCGTCGGCGTTCGCGAAGTACTTGAGCCGGCCCCAGAAACCGAAATCGAATCGTCGAGGAGCGTCGATGTCCAGAGGCGCAACGGGAACGCCGTTTCCGATCGCGACGGCGTGGGCGCCGAGGTCGGATGTCTCTTCTTCGCTCACGACGACGACGTGGTCGTAGAACGTCGCGATATCTTTTTCCGCCCGCGCCAGGCGACGCTCTTCCTGACGCCAGAACCATCGCATCGGAATCGATGCGGCATTGCCCCGCTCTGCGGCATTGCGGCGGAGAGAATCGATGGCGTCGAGGATTTTCACGCCGCCTTCGAGCGAGCCGCGGAGCCAGGGATCGGTGCGCGCGAGGATGACGATGGTCGTGTCGAACTCGCCAAGGTCGTGACGGGCGGCGGCGATGGCGCGATCCCAATCGTAGGGTGCGGCCAGAAGACTCTGTATCGGCAGACCGTTACTCAGAATAGTGAAGGCAACGCGAATGCCGCGCGTCAAGGAGCGCCGCGCGGGATAGAAATCGAACGGAGCCACACCGTCTGGCACCATCCCCTCGGGGGCCACAAGCGCAACGCGCGCGTGCGGAGCCAGCGCTGCGAGCCAGCTCGACGTACGCATCCGGTCGCCCGAGTAGGCAGGCCACGGGTAGCGCGAAGCGATCACTAACACCCTCATGAGGATTTGGACGTGGGCTGCCTCCGTCTGGGCAGGAGGGCCCTGAGTGATGAGAGTTTACGCCCGAGGCGCAGAGATCACAGAGATTTCTCTGTGACCTCTGTGTCTCTGTGGTTAAGGCTTCTGGATCACAACGTCGCGTGTATCGGAGCTCGCAACTTCAAACTGAACCGGCTTCCGGCGGGGAGGGAAAAGTCGAACTTGCCGGTCTTTGCTGCGGCAGCGATTCCGACACCGGATCCGATCGCGGCGCCTTTCGCCGTTGCATCGCTGTCGTGGCCGATGGCTTGTCCGGCGAGCGCGCCGATGATGCCGGCGCCTGCGATGTATTCGGCATTGTGCTTGGCGTGCGCGCGCCCTTCGCGTGAGTAGCGCGACGTGCGAACGCTGGCGACGCTGCCATTGGCGAGCGTGATCGACGCAAGCGAGAACGTCAGCTTCGCCGAACCGCCGATGCGGCCGGAGGCTTCGGCATTGCTGATGTGGACTTCAGCGGGCGACCCGGTTCTCGCAACCGTCACGCCGTTGACGACGATCGGCGCGGTGAGCGTGGCCGGAACCGTCTGCCCGGTTTGCGCCGAAGCGGTGGAGATCGTCTGGCGAAGCTTGAAGTGAATCGACGTCCCGGCAGGAACGACGATCGTGCGCGCGGACGCAGCCTGGACCGATGCGATGGCGAAAAGGAGAACGAGTACAGAGCGGAATCGGATTGTCATGTATTTGACTCCTGCTTGCGAGGACGATGCCGGATTCATCCGCAGATGACGCAGATGGGACGCAGATGAAGGTGCCGCGCTTCATCTGTGATCATCTGCGTCATCTGCGGATCAATAACATCCAGCGGCCCTGCATCAGCGTATCGTTACCAAACATCGGAGGTCCCCATTGAGCACGACTGAAGGTCCGCCCCCTGCAGGGAATGATGGTCTGCCTCTCCTCGGCGAGACCTTGTCGTTTGCGAAGAATCCGTTTGGCTTCATGGAAGAGCGGCTGGCGCGGCATGGAAGGATCTTCCGATCCAATGTTCTCGGGCGAAAGACCGCCGTCATTGCCGGCCCCGAAGCGGCGGGCAAGTTCATCGACACGGATCTCGTCAAGCGCGAAGGGGCGATGCCGCCGCATGTACAGGAACTGTTCGGCGGCCGAAGCCTTCCACTGCTCGACGGCGAGGTTCACAGCGTTCGGAAGAAGCTCGTCAATCAGGCCTTCAACCGCGCCGCCATCACCGCGTATCTGCCGATCGTCCAGCAGACTGTGGAGCGGTCCTTTCGCGCGTGGCCGGCGGCAGGGGAGATGCGCTGGCTGGATGAGTTCAAACGCCTGGCGATCGAAGTGATCTGCACGACGGTGATGGGGATGCAGCCGGGAGCCGAGATGGACCGGCTGCGTGAGGACTACGGAACGCTCACGAACGGATTCGCGTCGCTGCCGATCAACATTCCCGGCACGCGTTACCGCAAGGCGTTGCAGGCGCGCGACCGGATTCTCGATGTGCTTCGCAGGCTCGTGCGCGAGCGGCGCCAGACACCGACGGACGATGGACTGTCGCGCATGCTGGGTGCCGCCATTACATCCAACGCCGAGCTTTCTGACGATGATGCCGCCCTCGAGCTGCATCACATCGTCATCGCCGGATTCATCGTCTTCGCGGAGCTCGGATCGATTGTGCAGCAGCTCACGGCGCATCCTGATGTGCGCGCGAAACTGACTGCCGAGATCGAGACTGTTGCGCCGAGCGGACCGCTCACGCTCGAGACGTTGATGGCGATGCCGTACCTGTTGCAGGTCGTCAATGAGGTGAAGCGCCTTACGCCGATCGTGGCCGCGGTATTCGGCAAGGCAAAGAAGTCGCTCGAATTCGAAGGCGTTTCCGTCCCCGCCGGATGGATGGTGATGTGGGCGGTGACGCCGAGCCATGTGGCGCAGAGCAGTTATACGAATCCGACGGCATTCGATCCCGACCGCTTCTCGCCGGAGCGCGCTGAGGACAAACGGCACGAGCATGCGTTCGCGCCGCAGGGTGCGGGGCCGGCGACAGGACACCGCTGCCCGGGTCTCGATTTCGCGACATACATCATGGAGATCTTCGCCGTAGTTCTTCTTCGCGGATACAAGTGGTCGATCCCGCCACAGAACTTCGAGATGGATTACAGCAAGACCCCGCCGGAACCGAAGGACGGTCTGCGCGCGACGGTGACGGAGGCATGAGTTTGATGACACCCCAATGGTCCTTAACGTAACCGTGAAGTTAGGTGTCATCCTGAGACGCCGGAGGCGCCCGCACGACTCGCTCCCTCACGCATCGTGGGACGGCGCCGCAGGACGTCGAAGGATCTCAAGTTGCCGCGCACATGGCATGCGCCTCGTAATTTGAGATCCTTCGACGTCCTACGCCGCCGCGCACACACCGCGCAAACGTCAACGATTCGCGCGGGCGGCTCCGGCAGTCTCAGGATGACAGCAAGCTCGCGGGCTAAACTCCGATGATGGCAAGCGCTATCACCCCTCTCATTCTCACGATCCCCGGCCTCTGGAACTCCGGTCCGTTGCATTGGCAGACGCATTGGGAAGCGAGGCATCCGTCCTTTCGGCGCGTGCAGCAGCGCGATTTCGATCATCCCGATCGCGATGAGTGGGTGGCCACGCTCGACGCGGCCGTGCGTGCCTGTCCCGATCCTCCCATCCTCGCCGCCCACTCCCTCGGCTGCTCGCTCGTTGCGCAATGGGCGATCGATTGCGGTGGCCGCGGCGTGCGGGGAGCGTTTCTCGTCGGGCCGAGCGATGTCGAGGCGCCGGACTATCCGGTCGAAGGACGAAGCTTCGCGAAGATGCCGCTGGCCAAGCTGCCCTTTCCGAGCATCGTCGTCGCCAGCACGAACGATCAGTACGTGAGCAGCGACCGCGCGCGTCTCTTCGCCGATGCCTGGGGAAGTCGTCTCGTCTTCATCGGCGACGCTGGCCACATCAACGGCGCGTCCGGCTACGGTCCGTGGCCGGAAGGGGAGCGGATGTTGCTCGATTTCAGCGAAGAGTGTTGAGCGGAGCGTGTTCGCTCGTAGCCGTTCTCGCTGTCCTAGACGATTGGCCATGATGACGTTCGTTGCCTGCTGCAACGCCACCGTCAAGGAATCGTCAGTATCCAGGTTTCGATGGTTCTGCGAATGTTCGATATCACTGAAAACAATCACGTTAGCCTTGAAGACAAAGTCTATGACGCTGAAGACATTGGTCTCTAACGTTACAGTCAATCGTCTGTAACGTTAGAGTCAGTCGTCTCTATCGATGCAGACAATGTCTCTAACGTTACAGTCAGTCGTCTCTGTCGATGCAGACAATGTCTCTAACGTTACAGTCAATCGTCTCTATCGATGCAGACAATGTCTTTATCGATACAGACAATGTCTTTATCGATACAGACAATCTCTGCATCGTTGGACACCAATCTCTGTAACGTTGAAGACGATTTCTGTGATGTTGATGACGAAATCACGCTCCGGTTAACCTCGTGATCACCAGACCGCGCATCGCTTATCGGCTGGCCGGACCATCGCCGCGTCGGCTTTGCATCCGAAGGTCTTCGCAAACTCGGGCAGGTTCGACAGCGGGCCGATGACGCGGTATTTGGCCACCGGATGCGGATCGCCCTGCACCATCAGCCGCTGTGTCTCCGGGCGTGTTTCGTCGCCGCGGAACTGACCCCAGGCGATGAAGAACTGTTGTTCGGGCGTGAAACCGTCGATGGCCACCGCGGGCTTTGTCTGTTGCGCTTTCTGAAATGCCAGCCAGGCGATCTTCGCGCCGGCCAGATCGCCGATCGATTCGCCGAGGACGAGTTTGCCCTGGTGATGGATGTCGGGCTCGATGAAGTAGTTTTCGAACTGATCGGACACGCACGCCGTTCGCGCATGGAAGCGCTTCAGATCCTCGGCGGTCCACCAGTTGTTGAGGCGGCCCTGCGCGTCGTACTGCGCGCCCTGATCGTCGAAGCCGTGACTGATCTCGTGTCCGATCACGACGCCGATCGCGCCGTAGTTCACGGCATCGGCGTTGTGGACGTCGAAGGCCGGCGGCTGCAGGATGCCGGCCGGGAAAACGATCTCGTTGAGCAGCGGGTTGTAGTAGGCATCGGAGGTCGGCGGCGTCATGCCCCAACGTCCGCGATCGACCGGTTTGCCCGCCTGCGCCAGACTGTCCGCGTTGTCGAACTTCAATCCGGCCTCGACGTTTTCCCAGTACGACGTTGGGCTGATCACGACGCTGCTGTAGTCCTTCCATTTGTCGGGGTAACCGACTTTCGGATTGAAGGTGGCCAGTTTCTCGAGCGCGCGCGTCTTTGTGGCGGGACTCATCCAGTCGAGACCGCGAATGGTGTCACCCATCGCCAGCAGGAGATTCTTGACCAGCTCTTTCATCCGCGCCTTGGCCTCGGGCGGGAAGTAGCGCTCCACGTACCGCTGGCCGAGCGCTTCGCCGAGGAACATGTCATCGCCTTCAACGCACCGCTTCCAGCGCGGCTTCATCTCCGTGGAGCCGCTCAGATACTTTCCGTAGAACGCAAATTCTTCGGCTGCGATCGGCGAAGAGAGATGGCGCGCGGCGCTGTTGATCACATTCCAGGCGAGGTAGGCCTTCCATGTGGCCAGCGGCGTCGAACGCAACTCCTTCTCGACCGCGCCCATGTATTCGGGTTGATCGACGTTGAGATCCGCAGGCGCGACTTTGAACCGATCGAGATAGCGCGTCCAGTCGACGTGTGGCGTGAACTTTTGCAGCGTGGCCACCTGGTATTTATGATCGGTCGCCGCGGGATCGCGAAGGGCGACGTTGTCGAGCTGCGCGGCCGCGAGCCGGGTCTCCATCGCGAAGATCGCTTCGCTGGCGCGTTTCGCCTCGGCTGCCGAGTAACCGGTGAGCTCGAACATTTTCGCGACGTGGACGCGGTACTTGGCGCGGGCATCGGCGAAGCGCTTCTCGGGCTTCAGGTAGTAGTCGCGGTCGGGGAGGCCGAGGCCGGAGGCGAAGACGCGGGCGATGACGTAGCCGGGATTGTGGTTGTCGGATGCCGAGGTGATGCCGAAGGCTGCGAACATCTGCAGGTCGTGAAGATCAGCGATGGTCTTCTGCAAATCCGCCGCGGTGCGCATCGCCTTGATCTCGTGCAACAGCGGCTGGATCGGCTTAGCGCCAAGTGCGTCGACGCGCGCTTGATCCATGCAGGATGCGTAGAAGTCGCTGATCTGCTGATCGATCGATCCCTTCGGCCAGTCCTTCTTCTTCGACTCATCATCGAGGAGCGCACGGAGCTGCTCTTTGCTCTGCTCGCCGGCTTTCCAGCGGCGGCTCCACTTCTGCATCGAGCCTGGAATCGGATTCGCCGCGCGCCAGGCACCGTTCGCGTAGTCGTAGAAGTTCGTGCAGGCATCGGCGTTCTTGTCGATGTCTTCGACGAAAACACCATGCTCGGGAGCGGTCTGCGCGGCAAGGGAGGTGGCGAGGAAGAGGACGGCGATCGGCGTCAT
>DATLVW010000063.1:0-17324 GCA_035577085.1 Thermoanaerobaculia bacterium | reverse complement strand
CTGACCCTGGCCGCGATGCTTTTCACCCTCGGCATCGCACAAGCGTCTTCGCCGCAGCCGCGTGATCCGCAGAAGTACACGCGCCTCCTGATTCCCTTTCATGAGCGTGTAGCCTCGGTGGCCGGCGCCTGGAATGTGAATTGGTGGATCCACAATGACGGCGACACCCCGGCCGATGCGTTTCCGCTTGCCGTTGGAGGTGGACTCCCGCCGCCGCCTGGGCCTGATGGCCCGCGGGTGTTCATCCTCGCGAATCCAGCCATCGGCCCACACGGCACACCTCACGGAACGAATGGCGATGCACTTCCGGCGTATCCGGCTTCTCCGGTTGTTCCCGTCGTCACATCGGGCACCGGCGCTTTCCTCTACGCGGAATCGGCTCGTCTCGCGCAGCTCGTCATCGGAGGCTCTCTCCAGTTCAACAATGGTCCGGCGACGGCGCTGCACGCGATTCCCGAAACTTCATTCGCCATCGGGACGCGGAACATTCTTCCGATTCCCCTGCTCACGGGGTGGCGATACGCACTCCGGATCTACGCCTTGCCTGAGACCGCAGGCAATCCGCGGGTGACAGTCAGAATCTACGACATGCAGGCGCTGTCGCTCCACGGCGAAGAACCGCTCATCGCTACGATCGAGACGAGTCTCTTCATACCGACGTCGCGTGTTCTGCCGTGCTTGGAGCCGTGCGATGTCCCCGGCGGATCGTTCGCACCCGCTTCGCTTCAGCTCTTCGACCTCGCGCGGCGCGATCCGACTGCGTTCTTTTCGACTCTTCGCGTCGAGATCGAGCCCCAATCACCCGACCTGCGTTGGTGGGCTGTCGTCTCAGCCACCGACAACGTATCCGAGGCGGTCACGCTGTATGAACTGGAGCGGTGAGCAGAAGCGGACCCGCGATGAATTGGCCGCCTGACTCGGCGCTGCATGCGGACGTGAACCCGCAACGCGGTGTGTGCCTGGTGCGTTACCATCTCGCGTACGGTGCCGCTCGCTCTGGGATCGTTGGACAGTTCACTATCGGCCGCAGGATGGTTGAATCAGGAGTTTCGAACGGGATGGAAGATCGCAGACGTCGCTTGTTCTGGCATGGGATACTCCTTTTCGTCCTTGGTCTCGTAACTGGCCTGATCGAACAGAAGTTGAAAAACCCGCGCATGGGCCTGGCGGCACATCTCGAAGGACTGATGAACGGCACCTTCCTGCTCGCCTTGGGCGCGGCGTGGAATGAGGTGCGTCTTTCCCGTCGCATGTCGGGATTGGCATTCGGTGCGGCGCTTTACGGCGCATATGCCAACTGGGCCTCGACAACGTTCGCCGCGGTCCTCGGCACAGCAGCAATGACGCCGCTTGCGTCGGGTACGTTCAAGGGACAGCCATGGCAGGAGTTACTGGTCGCCTTCGGCTTTGTATCTGTTGCTCTGGCAATGCTGATCTCTTCCGGCCTGCTTCTATGGGGTTTCCGGAAATGCAGACCCGCAGCGCAAGATCCTAAGAGCGTCTAACGCTTGCTCTGCACGCGATTTTCACCATGGACAGCCCTCACTTTCAGCGAATCCCCATTCTGTTCGACTCCTGGTATTCGGTGCTGTCGACCGCACTCGGGCTGTTTCCTTCGAGCTCGTACTTGCAAGTGACGAACGACGTGGTCCACGTTCGCATGGGTTGGGCTTTCCGCGCAGCATTTCCGAAAAGCGCCGTCGCATCGACAGAGATTGCCAGCCGGAGTGTGGTGAGCCGAGGAGTGCATGGGTTCGCAGGGCGGTGGCTGGTGAATGGGTCCGGCCAGGGACTAGTCATCATCAACCTCAACCCGGTGCAGCGGTGTCACGTTCTCGGGTTGCGGCTCCGGCTGAAGCAACTCATCGTGAGCGTGGCGGAGCCAGGAGCTCTCGTCGCACTCCTCAATTGATTCTCTCCGCGTTCCCCGCGCCTCCGCGTGAAACCGTCTCCTCACCCCGACGCTCGGCCACGATCCAACGTACAACACGCGCAGACATGCCCATCGAAATCGGACACATCGAGGCCATCTTCCGCTATCCCGTGAAATCCATGGGCGGCGAACAGCTCGACGCCGCCAACCTCGGCTGGCACGGTCTCGATGGTGACCGGCGTCTGGCATTCCGGAAGATGAATGACCGCAGCGGGTTCCCGTGGCTGACCGCAGGCAAGCTTCCCGATCTGCTCCTCTTCGCTCCGCACCGCCGTGACGACGCTGCGCCGGAAGACCTTCCTACCCATGTTCGAACGCCGGACGGCGAAGAGCTCCCTCTCTTCGGAGAGGAGCTGGCCGCGGAGGTCGGACGCCGGCACGGCGCTCCCGTACAGATGATGCAGATGAAGCATGGAATCTTCGATGAAGGGAGCGTCTCCGTGATCGCCTCGGATACGGTGCAGGAGATCAGCCGGCTGGCAGGCCAAAGCGTGGACGTGCGGCGATTTCGTCCCAACATCGTGGCTCGTCTACTGCGATCGGGTGCTTTCCAGGAGGATGACTGGGTCGGCGGCGTGCTCTCGTTCGGCGAGGGGGACGACGCTCCCGCCGTCACCGTCACGATGCGCGATCTTCGATGCTCGATGCTGAACCTCGATCCCGACTCCGCGAGCTCGGCGCCAGAAATGATGAAGGCGGTCGTTCGCGCGAACCAGAACACAGCCGGAATCTACGGCACCGTCACCCGCGCCGGCCGTCTTGCTGTCGGACAACCCATATTCCTCCATGCGGCCGGGAGCAGGTAATCTGTAAGGTCTGTATAGGCATCAGGAGGTTGTGATGAAGAAACTCGCATTCGCCATCGCGTTGTTGGTGCTCTCGTCTCAGGCCGCATTCGCTCAGGATCCGCTCGTCGTCAACGCAAAGACCTTGCGGCTCAAATTCGAGAACGCGCGCGTCCGCGTGCTGGAGGCGACGCTGAAACCGGGAGAGAAGGAGCACCTTCACTCGCATCCGAGCTATCTCTTCTACGTCATCGACGGTGGCAAGGTCCGCAATCACTCTGCTGACGGAAAGGTCAGCGAAGCCGAATTCAAAGCGGGCGACGTGATCTACCGCGACCCACTCACACACTGGTCGGAGAACATCGGAACCACGACAATCCACCTCATCCTGGTCGAGCTAAAAGAGAAATGATAAACATGAACCACAGAGACACTAAGGACACCGAGGTTGAGTGCGTACTCTGTGACCTCTGTGTCTCTGTGGTGACCTGCTTTGCTTGTGTGCAGAATCTCCGCAGAATCCAATGACATTGTTCGCGACAGCCGGCGCTTGCCTGATCTTCATCGGCCTGGTCCTGTTTTTACGAGCGAATGCCTTCCGAGCCCGCAGTCGGATGACCGATGGCAGGATCACACGGTACAAAGAGGATTCCGATGGTGACGTGTCCTTCTCCATCGTGACATTCCACGATGACGCCGGAACCGCTCATGAAACATACGGACCCTCGGGGTCTCCGCTGCCCCCGATCGGAACGGTCGTGCGCGTGTATTACGACATGTCGGATCCGTCCAGGGCCTGGACGGCAGGGTCCATCACAGCCTGGGTTCTACCAACGCTCTTCGTAATCGCAGGCCTGGCAACAATCTTTGCTGGCGTGGTGCTGGCCCGCTAGGCGGACGAGGGGAACCTGGAGGTCGCCTCGGTCGTATAGAAGGAATGCAACGTTCGCTATTCGCCGCCATTGCTATCGTCGTCGCCGGACTCAGAGCCCCAACTCACATTGCAACGCTCTCGCAGACGATCGCGGCGTTTCAGAGAGACTCCTTCAAAGAATTCCTGCGGCAGGATGCGGTGCCGAGAGGTATTGCGCTCCGAATCGGCAAGGTGCTTCCCTTCCCGCTGGCCGAGGCCGGACAGCCGTTCAACTCCGGCTGTACTACCGAGCGAGGCCGCATCAGCAGGCGATTTGTTCTCGTCGGTGTGTCCCGCACTCGGATACTAGTCGCGTACGAGCACGGCGGACCTGATCGCCACCTGCACCTCCTCGGCCTGACTCGCACTGGAAGCAGCGAGCCGCTCTTCAATATCACGCTCGGAGGCCCTGTATGCTGTTGCTCGAGACATCCTCAGCGCACGTTCCGAGCCTGCTGGCGCAGATTGCTCCGCGCTGGTACCCGTCCACCCGTGACTTTTGATGCGTGGCGCAACCTCGGCGCTGCAACACACTTGAAGCGCCTGTTGCTGTGCCGCGGGCGCTATACTTCACCGCGCCGCGCTTCGTGCGGATGAACCGCAGAGCCGTTAGGCATCAACGCAAGAAATGGCCAAATCCTCGTTGCGAACCGGGTCAATATCCTTCCTTGCCATCTGGGCGGCGGTCTGGCTTTTGTTTCTCGTGATGCGCTTTTCGCCGTTCGATTACAGGGTCATTCCAGGTATCGGCATGATCATGCTCGGCGCACTCGGGCTTGCCCTCCTGGCTCCGATCGTGGCCATAGCACTTGCCGGCGCCGCATCAGTCCGACAGCCTCGGGTGCCCCTGAACTGGATCACCCTCGGATGCGCGATCGCCGCTCTCTTCGGCCAGGGACTTCTGTTCCTCATCACGAAGTGGCTGTGATGCCTTTCTCTCGGCGGAGCGGACCAGGAGATCAACGCTGGGGACAGGTCGAAAGTAATAGTCATGACGAATCGATCCTGCCTGGCTGCCCGATTCCAGTTTCGTTACTTTCACTTTTGACCTGACCCAACCTCGGCCTGGAATGCGCGCCAGGAGAACATCGCGCTTCATTTGGCTCTCGGGTCATCACGCACCGCATATCGCTACCAATTCCATAATTGCCTATTGCACGCCGCCCTGCTCGAAACAATATTATGGACAACATCAGCGGCATGCCGCTGCGTCACCGCTCGCTGCGGCACCTGCAGTCTTCACGCACGACTGGTGATTCTCACGGGCGTCGCAGTGCGGCCTGAGGCGGACAAACCAGTAAAGCTAAAGGTGTCACTTCATGATCCTACGCGCACTCATTCTGGCGCTCGCGTTTATCTCCGTATACGTACCCACCGCAAGTGCGCATACGCTGGTCTGGGACCTTCGCGCTGAAAGCGCCGATCTCACCTATACGGGCGGCTTTGTTTATGATCCGCACACTGGGGCCATTACATCATGGACCGTAGAGGTCATATTGAAGACCGACGGCACGCCACTTGTCGTCTTCACGCCAACCAACTCTCACGTAACTGAGTCACCGGCACCAGGTGAAGTTGGCAATATCAAGTTCGAGTTTTCGTCCGACGATGGTGGTTTTGTTTTCACGCGGACCCTCACGCTTACACCTGCAAAGCCACTGCTCGACGCCGGAAATGTCGTGATTCCGGTGCTTGGTACTTTCCAGTGCGGCGGCGACGCGGTCTGTCAAACTATTACCTCTGGGCATATCGATAACATCGCGGACCCAGCGGCCGTCTCGGCGCTTTCGCCGCTGGCGATCGTCATGCTCGGAGCGAGTCTCGTGTTCATCGTGCTCCGCGCTTCGCATGCGTGCGGGTAGGAATTCTCGGAATCGACGCGCCCGCCGCCCACGTCGGCCGGCCGAAGGTCAACGGAAGCGAGACGTACACGCTGAAGGACAGGGCAGCAGCGTGATCGACGGTGCGGCATGGACACGAACGGCGGCGGGAGTCCCCAGCGGGCGAACTGCGGCGCGGTTGGCAGCGCAGGCACCTTGAACACGGCTGCCTCGATATCCGAAACGCCTGGGACAGGCCTGACCGGGCTGTGCGAAAGGCATCTTCATCAACAAGTTCTCCGACGCCCTCGGCAACAGGCAAAATACGTGTACGAGCTGTTGGAGCTCTCTAACGGCAACGGAGGAGCCGCAACTTGCTGCGTCTCAGGCGCGCTACACTCTTCCGCGCGGATCGGTGAGCTTGCGTCTGTTCGGCAGTACGAAGGACTTTCCTCGCCAGTGCTCTAAACGTTTGCCGTCAAAATACGAATGCGAGAGCCAAACGACTGGCGGCTGATCAACCAACTCACCTACTTCACAGGTGTCGAGCTCGGTTGGCGTCGCTACCGGAAGTTCCGCGAAGGTTGGGACCATGATCACTGCGAGTTCTGCTGGGCGAAGTTCGCGGAGCGTGAAGACAGTGAGGTTCTACATGAGGGCTATGCGACACCGGACGAGATGAAGTGGGTCTGCGGCCCGTGCTTCGAAGACTTCAAAGATCTTTTCGGGTGGATCGTTGTCGCGTCCCCGGATAACCCTGTTGTGTAGTCGCTGTCGTGTCTAGAAAATAAACTCACCGTTGCTCTCATCCCGCGGCGCCGCCGGTGTTACCGTTGCGTTGATTCTCCGGATGTCAGCGCGGCTTGTCCCGACGCTGTATTCGGCGAGAATCGCAATTCGTGCGCCCGGCGCGTTCGAGCCGGCGAAGCAAAGAAGACGAGAAGACGAGTCGTGTCATTCGGAGCCCGGCCGCCTACAAGGAACCCCATGACCCTTTCGCGGCGCGACAGATTCGCCCTGGCTCTCACGATCGCCCTTCTCGCCGCACCAGCGGTCGCGGCGACTTACCGAACGAAAAGCCAGGCGATGTTGCACTCCTCGCCAAGCGCACGGTCAGCGACGCTTGCCACCCTGGCGATCGGCGAAACAGTCGAAGTCTCGGCCTGCTCGCCAACGTGGTGCAGCGCCCAGTGGCACGGACGAAACGGCTGGATCGCGCGCCGAAATCTCACTCTTTCCGAGAAAACGCCGGCCCACCCGAAGACAGGCCGCGGCTACCGGAGCTCGGACGGTCACTGGGTACCGTCGCCACAGCAAAGCCCGAACGGACCACCGCCCGGTGCGTCGGCCCAATGCAACGACGGCACGTACAGCTTCTCCCGGCACCACAGCGGAACGTGCTCGCACCACGGAGGGGTTCGGCGGTGGCTTTAGCTAAAGCGGTTAAAGCGCAGGCCACGAGTTTGCGCGGCGAATAGATGCCGCTTCAAGCAAGCAAGAACGTCGAGGCTTCGACCTCCGCCCTGACCGCCCTCGGGCGAGGACGCCCGAGTGCCCGCGGTCGAGACGACCGCACTCCTCGCCCAAGGAGTGTGGGCGTCTCGCCCGCGGCCACTGGGGCGTCACGCCTCGGTGGTTGGCCCAGGCGTGCTTGCTCCTTACAGTGGTTGCATAAAGGACTGTCTCGCTTCGGCCGGTTGCTTTCTCGGAAAGATTCAGCGCGTTGGTCAGGAGTGGGACGAAGGCGCTGCATACAAGCCTGACCTTCAGTTCCGCTACGTCGTCAATGGTCAGGAGTTTCGAGGAACACGGATTCGGTTCGGCTGAGTATGGAGACATTCCTGGCGCTGCCTCGTCGAGTCGGATCTGCGCCGGTACCCGTACGGAAGAGAAATCCCGGTCGCTTACGACCCCGAGGATCCGTCAGTGGCAGTACTCGAGCCCGGGTCAACGCGAAAGATCTTTTCGGTTGGCTCGTCGTCGCGTCGCCGGCGAACCACCCCACCTTCACAGAACGGGTACCTCCTCTCCTTCTCGACGTATACTCAGCAAACACCGAATTCAATTCGGAGGGCTTCGTGATCGACTACCTCTTCTTACTACCGCCTGGAGCGCCGGACTGGGGTCTCGTGCTGAACGTTGCGGTTGGCGGGATACCAGTCTTGGGCACCGCAGTCGCCATCATAATGGTGCTCAAGCGCATGGCGCCGCCCGATCGGCGCTTAACCTGGCAATTAGTTATAGCGTACGCCCTCCTCGTTACAACGACGCGCATCGCTTACGTTTGGTACCCCCGGTATAGCGAGACCGCCAGCTTACTGTATTCGGTGGTCGGCGTCGTCACAGGCGTCGTTCTCTTCGCCGTTTCACTTCTGGTTATTCGTACACTCTGGCCGCAGCTCTTGGCCCGGCCCCGAGTACGTCTTACACCGCTGGGCCACGACGCCATCGAGACCTATGTCAAGGCAATTCTTGATTCAAACGCATTCATAACTGCGCTAAACGAGAGCCTGCCACGCGGCGCGGCCGATGCCGAATATGGCCTCGATAGCGTGCCGTACCTCCTCAGTTCGATACGTACACGCCGCGAACGCCTGGACCGGTCCACGAGAGGCCTGCTGCGATTGACCGTCATCGCCGCTACGGTGACGGCGCTAATAATCTCTTTCTTCGCGTGGGTTCTGGTCAACGACGAGTCTGTCGGCGCACCGAGGGCGCTACGCTCTTTGCGCGAAAATACCGACTCTCTCGCAACCTCACTGCGCTATCTCAATTCCGACTATCGTGGAACGACGGAATTCGCGCGACTCACACACGCCATCAATGCCAAAGCCGACACCGGGAATCTCCCTACCAAGGCGAAGCTCCAAGCGACTATTCGCGTCGGTATGGCGGATGAACCGCTGGCTGATTTAGTGGCGGCTCTACGCCCGGTTGCGGGCGAGCTAAGATACGACACCCCAAGCTACGGACGCGATGTTGATAGCGCGCTGGAAGCTCTCGAGACGCAGAATACCGAAAGGCGCGCCGCGCTCGAGCGCGTAGGACAGCTTCAACCCCGTTTGAGCGCGCTGATTGACCGTGTTAGTCAAGAACTGGGCAAAGACCAGAATCGAGTCGCGGAGGTTGTTAGACGTATCGCGCTCGGCCTCATCGTTGCAACGTTCTTTTTGGCCATCGTGCGGTTTGTCGCGAACCTCTATCGTGCGGACTACAACCAACTCCTTCGCGCGGACTTTGACGATATTCTCGTGCGAAGCTTCTACGTAACATTCAAAGCTTCCGAAGGGATGGGCAACGAGCGTGCTGCGGTCCTAAGTAGCTATATTAGGGCCTTGTCAACATTTGAGCCTCCCAAGGCGGCTGCGGAGGAGAAAGGGCTTTCGAAGGAGGATTCAGATCTTCTCAAGGAGATATTGGCCGCCGCTGCGAAGAAGCTATAGGTGGTGAGGCACACGCTCCGACGAGCGTCTTGAGAAACTCGTTGGTGCGGTCGAACAGAGCGATCGTCCCGTTCATGAGATCCAGGTTTCTGCGGACGATCTCGCCCACTCCACTGAGCATTCCCCCCCAAAAACACCGGAGCCCGCTTGCGCGGGCTCCGGCTTGCTGCTTGGGGATATCGCCGGCGGCATTGCGGCTCGTGGATCGTCTCGATTTACGGTTTGCCGTGAGTTAACGGCGGGCGTAGGTTTGGGGACGAAACGGCCGGTGCCGGCGGGTGGGAGCTATTCATGATGTTGCTACTCAGCCGACTGGGAGCTTCGGCTCCATCGCCACGGAAGGGGTCATGTCGCTCAAAAGTTGGTCCTTCCCTGCTTTGAAGCTTGCGCTCATGTCGTCGAGCATGATGACGAACGTCGTCACCACCGAGCACCACGTGCCCGGAATGAACGGAGTGGCTCCTAAGGCCACCAGAATCGGGCGGACTGCGCGGTAGCTCTTGACGAAACGTACCGTACGGCTGACCGGTTCCGCTTCGTCGGCGGGTGTCACCTCCACGTCGGGGCTCCACGCCTCCCGGATGGGCGATGTGAGTGCCTCCATGTAGATGTCCTTGATGTGGGCGTTGATGCTCTCGAAGGAGAGAGGGTTGTCTTCGTTGTGGTGCTCTTGTGAGGTGCTGCGTTGTGTTGTGCTCATGATTTTCCTTTTGTATCGGTCAAGCGCGGGACGTCGCCACGGCGCGCGGGTTGGTGGTTGGTGGACTGGAAACGGGTCATGGCTGCATCCAGGGCGCGGGACGGCTGCGGAACCTGATGCGGCATCGCTCTTTTGACGTCTTCTGCATCAGCGCTTTCGGCGCTTGCAATCCGACCTGCGACCACGCGTCGTACACGGCGATTTGCACCGCGCCGCCGAAACCGAACAGGCTCCCGGCGGCCTTGACTGTGGCATTGGCGAAATCCTGGAACCCGGCGCCCGGGAACAACTGCACGGTCAGAACCTGGTACCAGATTGGGCCGAGAACCAACCAGACGTCACCGCCGATGGCGATCGCGGCACGATAGAAGGCGTTATTCGGGATCCCCGAGTTGATGTGCACGCCTCCGTTGTCCTGGGGTGAGTTGACGTAGTTGCGCATGTGCGCGGGCTGCGGGTCGCGCCCGAGGGCGGGGTCGTCGTAGGCGGTGCCAGGCGCTTTCATGGAGCGGATGGCGTCGCCGTGTACGTCAGGCCCGAGGAGACCCTTGCCGATGAGCCAGTCGGACTGCGATGCGGTCTGGCCAAGCGCCCATTGCTTGATCATGATCCCGAACGCATCCGAGATGTGCTCGTTGAGGGCGCCGGACTGATTGAGATACACGAGCCTGGCCGTGTACTGCGTAATGCCGTGCGTGAGCTCGTGGCCGATCACATCGGGAGCGATCGTGAAGCGGTTGAAAACCTTCCCGTCGCCGTCGCCGTAGATCATCTGCTTTCCGTCCCACATGGCGTTCTCGAAGTGCTCGCCGTAGTGGATCGTCGAGATGAGCGGCATCCCCTTGCCATCGATCGAGTTGCGACGGAAGACCCGGGAGAAGAAGTCATAGGTGATGCCGGAGCCGTCGAACGCTTCGTTGGCCTCGATATCGGTACTGCCTGTGTGGCGCTCGTCCAGGACCAATTTGCCCGGGAGCGTGTGGCTGTGATTGGCGTCGTAGACGTAGCGGCGCCGTCTGCTGCTGAGTATGGCCGCACCGTTTGGCACGGTGGCGGCGGCTTGGGAGCGGTACTGCACGATCTGAACGGATTGCCGTAGTGTGGCGGAGACGTTCACCCGCGCGTCGTAGCCCCCATGCCGGGCCAGGTGACGCAACATGTGCGGCGGAATTGCCGTACAAGCTTGATGATGTATGTTTTGCATGACACGAAACTCCTTTTCTTAGCGGTTTAGGTGGTTGGCGTGTTGCGCACGGCCGCGCGAGAACGCGGCCGTGCGGGTTTCTACTGCACGCGTGTTACTGGTTCGTGGGCGGGGGCACCTCCTTCTTCTTCAGAGGCCGGCCCGGACGATTCAGGTCGCGCTTCATGATCTTCGCGAGCGACGCGACGGAAGCACTGGTGGCGTCGCGGCCGAGACCTTTGGCGACGGCGTAGACCTGCAGACCCTGGAAGACGGCTCTCGCCTTCCTGGTGGCGCAACTGAACTTGAGATTCGTCAGAAACAGCTGCACCTGGTCGATGACCGAACGGAAAGCGTCCAGGTACTGCAGCGTGTCGCGGGCTTCGACGACGTCGAACTTGTTGATGTTCTGCAGTTGCGGATCCGCCACGACCGAGGTGAGCACCGTGGAGACGAACTCGTTCGAAAACCGCGAATGGGTTTGAACGAATTGCGCCGTGGATGCATGCTTTTCCTCGAGCATGGGGATCTGGGCAATCGCAGCGATGAAGGCATCGAGAAACTGCTTCGCTACCTCCTGATAGTGTGTGGTGGTCGGCGTGACGGGCTCGTCGCCCGGCGCGGGTACACCACTGGCAAGGGTGTCAGACATGATTTGTTCTCCTTATCCTTAGTAAAACCGGACGTAAGACGCGACGCGCGCTTACGGCGGCGAGTGGCACCGCGGAGCAATGGCCGTTGCGCCGCAGGCATTGGGGCAATGGTGCGCACATGCCCTGAAAGATCGAGTCGATAATCTGTATACGAAGAGGGTTTGGCAAAAGGATAGGTACAATTGTTAAACTACCGCTACAGGCACGAATCTCATTACTTAGGGAATTGTGCGTAAGAAGGCACCGCGAGGCCTGTCAGGAGGGAAAGTTCGGGCGTTGAATCTCGACGACGCTCTCTCGTGGAGAGGTCTGCACCTGCCGGATCCCGGGTTGTCCTCTCGGAAGATGGTCCGCACGTGTCTCGGGAGTGGTCTTACGTATTTCAAAAAAAAGTGGCCGGCTCGATTTCGGTGGTGGTTCGCACTCTTGAAATAGGTCGAGACCAATTTCAGTAGTCGTTTTGACTACTGAAATCAGGTCGGGACCAATTTCGGTGGTCGTTTTGACTACTGAAATTGGGTCGGGACTAATTTCGGTGGTCGTTTTGACTACTGAAATTAGGTCGGGACCAATTTCAGTAGCTGTTTTGACTCGTGAAGTGGGGTCCGGACCAATTTCGGTAGGGGTTTGACTCGTGAAACTTGGGTCGAGACCAATTTCGGTAGGGGTTTGACTCGTGAAATTGGGTCGAGACCAATTTCGGTAGGGGTTTCCACTCGTGAAATTAGGTCGAGACCTATTTCGGCCGTGGTTTTCGCCTTATTAAAATCGCGTCCGGACCTTTTTCGGCAGGAGTTGACCTTTTTTGCGGACGGATGAAGGTTCGGCCTCTCCACCCGAGGCGGACGCGCATTCGAACCGCGTGCGGCTCCCGCCGCGCGAGCCGGCGGCGCTCCACTCGTGAGGGCCATGAGTGTGGCAACCTGCACGCAAACGTACGGATTGAGCCTCATTGCGGTCCGCTCCCCTCGGCTTCTCCCCCCGCATCCGGGCGCGCCGCGGTTTGCAGCGACGCTTCAATGATGGCGGTGAGGATTCCCGAGCGGGTGATCCATTTGCCGCTCAGCGCGCGTATCTCGACGGCCAGGTGATCGAGCTGCTCGAGTTGTCCCGCCACGAGAGAGACGCTGATCGAGAGGTACGGTCCGGGCAGAAAGCTGCGCCCGCCCTCCTTCGCCCGGCGCGACAAGCCTTGCCGTTTGTGCCTCCCCCGCTTTTTCGTACCCATCAGCACTCCTTCCCTCGGCACACGCCACCTCAATCCGTGAGATGCGCATGACGAAGCTCACTTCCTGACTGGCCGGCCCGTGCGGTCCGATTGATCGCCGCGCCCGACTCTCATCCCTCATCAGTGAGACGAGCTCAGCCAGGAGAAAGTTACGGGGAGGATGGTTTCCGTCGGTATCTGTTGCCGGAAACCCGAGGTGGTGTTGAAAGCCCGGTAACCACAGAGACACAGAGGTCACAGAGATCCCCTCTGTGTTCTCTGTGTCTCTGTGGTTGCCTTTGCGTGGTGGCCGAACGCCTGCGCTATGTCTGGTCGCCGCCGGGCCGGCGGCGGTACGGCCGGCGGGCCGCCGGCGCTACGGTGCGGCGCTGTTCGGTGCCGCTTCCCGGTCGATCATCCACCACGTTTCGACGCCGGTCGTTGCTTGCGCGACTGGGTAGTCAGTCCCAGACTGGAGGGCTTCGAGCACTGGCTTCTTTTTGGCGCCGGGGGCGAGGACCAGGCGGAGCTTGGCGGCTCGGAGGATCGGTTTCGTCAGCGTGACGCGCCAGGAGTCGAGGCGCGGCACATAGACCTCGGCGGCGATGCGGTCTTCGACTTCGAGGACCGGGGTGCCGGGGAAGAGGGAGGCGGTGTGGCCATCGTCGCCCATGCCGAGGAGGACGAGGTCGAGGGTGGTGATGCCGAGGGTGCGCCATTCGTCTTCGAAGGCGCGGGCGGTGGCGGCGGGATCGTTCAGATCCGTGCGGAAGCGGAGGAAACGGTGGCTCGGTGAGAGACCGTTTGCGAAGAGCGTCTTCTGCATCATCCCAGCGTTTGATTCGGGATCATCGATCGGGACGTAACGCTCATCGACGACGATCCAGGTGATGGGAAATTGCGCCAGCTCTTCGCGCAATGGCGATGATCCGAGCGACGCGTAGAGCGGCTTCGGTGTCGACCCGCCGGAAAGGGCGATGGTTCGTGCGCCCGCTTCGACGCGCTGCATGATCGTGCGCGCGGTGGCGGAGAGTGCGTCGGCGGCGGTGTCGAAGATGCGGAGGTTCATGAGGTCTTCTCTGGATTGATTATGCCTTCGCGACTTCGCGTGATCACGCCACCCGTTTCGCCAGCTTGATCGCGATCGGCAGGACGCGCCGCAGCACGCGGTCGCCGTCGATACGTTTGAGTTGGCGGACGATCAGTTTCTCCATCTGCTGCTCGAGCGTGCGGGTGACAGATTGGACCGTTACGCTGCCGTCGACATTGGCGACGAGCACTCCCCGATCGCGGTCGCGTGCAATGCTGGCGCAGGCACCGTCTTCGAACGAGATCTCGACCAGGGCGATGCCGCCGACATCCGTGGACTGATGCCTACGCTCGAAGACGTAATCGATCGAGCCGGCAGCGCCTTCGACTTTGCCATTCGCATCGACGGCGTGTCCGACTTGCGCGCTCAGCCACGAAGCGTAGAGCAGCGACTCCACCGACTCGCCGAAGAACTCGTGATTCGAGCTGCCCGCGATGACCCGCACGCGGCGGATGGCGTTGAGGCGGCTCCGCATCGTGGGAGGATCGAAGATCGAAGCCGTGGCCGCCCGCCACTCCTCGAGGCGGACCCAGTTCAGATCCGCGGGCGACGTCGAGGTTTGCTCAGCGATCCGGGAGACGAGCGCCAGGTCGGCGGGCGAATCGAAATAGACCGAGTCGACGATCAGCCGATCGGCCGGCTCCAGGAGCAACTCCACGTACTCTTCATGCTCGTTCGGCAGATCGCCGATCCACCAGAACGCAACCGGCATGTCGGGGATGAGGAGCGCGCTGACGACCGGGGGCACGCGATGAATTCTGTCTCCCCCGGCGACGATGTTGATCTCTTCGGAGCAGACCTGTTTGCCGCCGCCGACGAGGTGGCAGTTCGCGCTGATCCACGACGTCAGCTCCGCCTCGGCAGCCGGATTCGAGCGGACGACGATCGTGCGCTGCGGCACGATGGCGCTGGCACGCCCGAGGGTCTCGGCTGCAAGGGCATGCGTCTCGCTGGTCGAGGTGTGGGCGACGACGTTCCAGAGCGCCGCGCGTGTAACGGCGTCCTCGCCGTCCTTCTGCCCGCGCCACAGCTCGGAGAGGCTCTTCTCGATCGCATTCACATCGACGCGAACGTCGGCAGAGGTGATGTCGTTCATGGCGTCGGGAGTCGGGGGTTTACGTAGGTCGGACTCTCCAGTCCGACATCATGAGCAAGTCGGACTAGAGAGTCCGACCTACGTAAAAAACGCCTACTTAATAAACGCAAACTTGTAGTCGCGAATGAAACCGACATCACGGCCTTCTCCACTTGCGGCCGTCGCGCTCGATGAGTTTGTCGGCGGCCTCAGGGCCCCACGTACCCGCGGAATAGAGCTCGGGACCGATCGGATCGGCGGCCCAGGCGTTGAGCAGCGGATCGAGCCACGCCCACGCGGTCTCCACTTCGTCGCGGCGCGCGAAAAGCGTGGAGTCGCCGAGCATCGTTTCGAGCAGCAGCCGCTCGTACGCCTCGGGAGGCTCGGCGCCGAACGACGTGGCGTAGCGAAACTCCATCGTCACGGGAGACGTGCGCACCGTTGGACCGGGAACCTTCGAATCGAACTTCAGGGAGATGCCTTCATCGGGCTGGATGCGAATGGCCAGCACGTTCGGCTGCATCGTCACGTGCGTGAGCTTGTTGAAGAGCGGATAGGGAGCCGGACGGAAGTGGATGGAGATGTCGGTGACGCGTTTTGGCAGGCGTTTTCCGGCGCGGAGGTAGAACGGCACATCCGCCCAGCGCCAGTTGTCGATGAAAATCTTCAAGGCCGCGTACGTTTCGACGTTCGAATTCGGATCGACCTTCACTTCCTTGCGGTAGGCGATCGCTTTCTCGCCGAGAACGGAACCGTCGGTGTACTGGCCGCGCACCGAAACGTTGGTTTCGTGCCCGCGCGGGAACTCGCGAAGCGCGCGGAGCACTTTGACCTTCTCGTCGCGCACGGCGTCGGCTTCGAAGGCTACGGGCGGCTCCATGCCGATCAGCGAGACAAGCTGCAGCATGTGATTCTGGATGATGTCGCGGGAGATGCCTGCGGTCTCGAAGTACGGACCGCGCTTCTCCACACCGATCGACTCCGCCACGGTGACCTGCACATGGTCGATGTATTGGCGGTTCCAGAAGGGCTCGAAGATGCCGTTGGCGAAGCGGAGAACGAGAAGGTTCTGGACGGTCTCTTTGCCGAGGTAGTGATCGATGCGGAAGACCTGGCGTTCGCGGAAGGTCGTCACAGCGACGCGGTTCAGCTCCTTTGCCGACGCCAGGTCGTGGCCGAACGGCTTCTCGATGATGGCGCGCGTGAACGGGCCGCCCTGCTCGGGATCCGAGACCATCTTTTCGCGCCCGAGCAGCTCGGTGATGGTCGGAAAGAACTGGGGCGGGACGGCGAGATAGTAGATCCGTCTGCCGCAGGTGCCGCGCGTTTCATCGCATTCCTTCATCCTGGCGTTCAGGCGGAGGATGCCTTCCGGCTCGCTGAATTCGCCGCGAACGTAGAAGAGGCCTTTGGCGAAGTTGTCCCAGACCGCTTCGTCGACCGGACGGGTACGCGCGAACTTGTCGCACGACTCGCGCATGGCCATGCGAAAGGCGTCGTCGGTGTAATCAGGACGGGCGTATCCGATGATGGTCTGGCCGGGCGGAAGAAGGCCGTCGTGCGCCAGAGAGTAGAGCGCGGGAATCAGCTTGCGCTGGGTTAGATCACCCGAGGCGCCGAAAATGACGAGGCAGGACGCATCGGGAACCCGTTCCTGCTCCAGACCCTCCCGAAGAGGATTTGCTTCGATCGCGGGAGCCACCACCGACATGTTTGCTCCTCCGTTCGGCGCGATTGTATGCGAAGGAGCGGGTGGGCAGGCGTGGGGGATCAGAGACAAGAGATCAGGAAAATCAGAGACAAGAGATCAGTCGGATCGGTCTGATCGGTCTGATCTCTGATCGCTAGTCTCTGATCTCTAGTCTCTGATCTCTGACCCCTCCTCGCAAATCAAGGATCGGAGACGCGCCCCCGATCCCTGACACAGCGAAAGACTGACTAACCGTCCGGAATGGAAATGCGGCTGTCCAGCCAGAGACTGACGAGAAAATCGAGCATAGACCCTCCCTTCCGCCCGCCAGGCAAGCCGGGCGAACGTTCGTTCGGAGAGGCCTCTCGTCTTTGGGATCAGAACCGGCAGCGCTCGCTTTGTTATCAATTGGGGATTGCCATCCGAGGGGTGGTTGGTGATACTTCGCGCATCCGCCAATCCATGCTTAAGGATTTCGATGCCGCACTCACCGATCGGGTCGCGGACGCTTACGAGGCCTACTACGATCTTTTGCGGTTCATCGCGCGGCGGCGTTTCCGGATCCCGGCGCCCGACATCCAGCCTCTGGTCCACGACGTGTTCGTCTCATTCATGAGGCACGAGAAAGTGATCGGCGACGATCGTCGCTGGCTCATCGCAGCCATCAGCAACGCTTGCCGCAACTACTGGCGGAACTTGAAGCCGGGACAGCAACTCGATAATGAGCACCTCGATCCGCGCTCACCGGTAGATGACGTGCTCGCGCGCCACGACGTGTCTCTGCTCTTCGCGAGGCTGCCGGCGGCGTGCCGGTCGATCCTGCGCCTGCGCT
>DATLVW010000062.1:0-3476 GCA_035577085.1 Thermoanaerobaculia bacterium | reverse complement strand
CGGCGAAGGGTTCCGCTGGCGGTCCCCAGCAGCGATAACTGCTACCTCGTTTGTGACCCCGGTCACAAGAATGCGACGGTTCTGCCGCACACTGCCGACCGCGCAGGAATCAGGTCATTGAAGCGGCATCTGACGGTGGCTGAGATCGAGCAGTACGTGACCCGCTCGGGTAGCGTGGACGAGATCATCGCCATCGCCGAGCATCTGGAGGCCTGCTTCGAGTGCCGGGACCGCGCGGTTGCGATCGTCGATCCCGGGACGGCCGCTCACGAATTACGCGTAGCGGAATTGCCGCGTGAGAGGCGACCGGCGATGACAACCAGTGTCGTTGTGATGTGCATCGCAATCGTCGTGATCGTTATTGCGATCCTCGTATTCGTGCTCGGACTGAAATGAACCACAGAGACACTGAGCTCAACTCCGTCCTCTTGTGGTGAAAGCTATTGTCGAATCGTCAGCGGAATGCTTGACTTGCGCAGATCGTCGCTGCCGCGCTTGCGCACGACCACGTCGAGTGCCGCTGCCGAAGCGTCGGCGGAATCGAGACGGAGAAGGAGCAGTGATCGCAGGCCGCTCCCTGTCTGCGAGACGATCGTCGATTTCGGGCTCGATTCGACCGAGAGCTCATCGGGCGAGGCGTTCTCCACGAAGACCGCGAACGTGCGCGGCTCGCCGCGCCGGACATTCACTCCGGCGGAGGGAATGAACGCCTGTCCGTTGGCGACGAAGGGATAGCCGGCGTTGGTCTTGTCATGCGAGCTGCCGCGGATCATGAGCCACTTGCCCGGCTCTTCGAAAAACAACGGCTGGGAGATCGCGACATCTCCGTTGGCAGGTACGACGATGTCCTTGCGAACGAATCCCTTCTTTGCCGTCTCCGCGAGGTTGACGAGGCTCTTGATGGCGTAGCGGCCGGGAGGGAGGCTGAGGGTCGCGTAGTACTTGATGCCGTTCTTGAGGCTGTCGCCGAGCTTGGCCAGATCGAGAGCGAGTCGCTGGTAGGTCGAGTCGCGCACCAAACCGTCCTCGTCGAAGGCGTAAACGTAGATTTCCGCGGTTCCCCGACGTGTCGTCCCAACGGCGGCGGCGAGATCCTGGCCGTTGACCTCGATGATCACGGGGACCTGCGCACTCGCTCCCGTCGTGGGAAACGGCGCCGCCAACGATTCAAGGTGGATCGTGTCTTGCGGAATGTCGTTGATGATCACCTCGGCGCTCGTGAGCTCGCGCTCGAGGATGTTTCCGACGCCGCCACCCTCGTAGTATCCGGTGCGCGCCGTAACTCGCGCCCCCGGCACGTTCACCCGCACTTTCAACGCATGGAACTTTCCGGGCTGCTCTGCGGTGGTCTGGAAGCCGAGGACGTAGACGAACTCCTGCGATTTGAGAACGCGTCCGAAATCGGAGGACAGATCGTTCGAGTTCTGGAAGACTGTGCCGCCTGTGGAACCGGCAAGCAGGTGAAGTCCTTCGTTCGACTTCGGGCTATTTCCCTTTCGCGCGTCGATGTCGGAACGCAGACCGTGAATGTCGACGGCATCGAGAATCACGTCGGACCGGCGGGCCGCTTCCGTGAGTCTCGTGATCAAGCTCAAGCTGTTGGAGTTTCCGTAGCGGTCGTCGTTAGAAACCTTCCACGTCTGGCCCGCTTCAACCGCCGTGTTCTCCTCAGTTTTTTCGGCTTGTCCACCGCGCGCGTCGCGCCCTTGAATGAGCCGCGATTCGAATCCCTCGGATAGGAAGACGATGTGCTTCTGCCCGGAAACCGCCCGCAGCGTGGTCGCCAGCCCCGTCAATGCCGTCACCTGGCGATCGATCTTTTCGCGGCCGTAATCGTCTTCGAGACGGGCCGATCCGCGGAGGATTTCCTTGAGATCGGACGAGACTCCCAGGGCATTGTCGGATCCGGGCGCATCAGGCAAGTCACCGGCGACATCTTCCAGCGGGTTGGTGCCCGCGACCTGAAGCGGATCGAAGCCACGAAACGATCTCGGATTCTTGATTGCCGCGACCACGAGCCGGCGATCGGTCGTGAAGGCGCTGAGAAGCCGGAAGCCGTGCTCGATGTCGAGCGTAGCGACGCCAACGCGGTCGCGCGGCCCGACCATCTTCTTGAGGAAGTCGCCCGCAGCGGCTTGAGCCCGAACCACCGTCTGTGGCGTGGAGAATGTGAGGTCGAAGAGGATAAGGAAATTGCGGCGGGCGACCGGATTGAGCGGCGAGGTAGCTTTAACCGAGGCAGGCGAGGCGAAGTCGACGATGTCGAACGAGCGGATCTCTTTCACCTTGCCCTGGTCGAGAATCTCGAAATCCTTGGCCTGAAGTCCGCGGATCGGATTGCCGCTGCGGTCGACGACGGCTACCGGAACGTCGACATGGTTGACGGTGATGCTTTCCTTCAGTTGCGCCGAAGCCGCCGCCGCGATGGAAAGCACGATTGCTGCGCACTGCGAGACCTTCCGCATGGGGAACCCCTTCGTTTGAATCACTATCGTACGCTCGGTCCCGTACCACGACACCGGGTAGCGATGACATTTTGCAAAGAAGTTTTGCCAAACTGAAGCGTCGGTGGGCGGCGCAAGCGCACTCAGCGTTTGAAGAAGAGGGCGATGCCCATGGCCAGACCGATCACCACGACCGATCGCCGGACGAAGGTGCGGCCGAGGTGCCTGGCGACGCGCGCGCCGAGGTAGCCGCCGATGATCGCGGCGACTGCCATGATGAATCCATCCTTCCAGATCACAGCTCCGGACCAGGCGAAGTAGATCGCGGCGACGCCGTTGATGCAGATGGCCAGCAGGTTCTTGAGCCCATTCATCTCATGCATGTCCGTCAGGCCGATGAGTCCCAGCGCAGCCAGGATTAGGATGCCGATGCCTGCGCCGAAGTAGCCGCCGTAGATGCCGACGAGAAACTGGAAGATGGCGACGATCGTGATCCAGGCGGCGCTCGGATTCTCGTGAGCGTGCGCGAGCACGCCGAGGCGGCGCGTGATCAGCTCTTGTGTCGCGAGGAGCAGGGTTGCGCCGAGGATGAGAAACGGTACGAGGCGCGTGAAGGTCGCCATCGAGGTGTGCAACAGCAGCACACCGCCTGTTGCCCCGCCGAGGAGCGCGGGAATCGTCAGGAGCAGAAGCCAGCGGCGGACGTTGGCCAGTTCGCGGCGGAACCCGACCATGGCCGCGAACGACCCCGGCCAGAGCGCGAAGGTGTTGGTGGCGTTCGCCATCACCGGGTTGACGCCGATCCACACGAGCGCGGGAAAGGAGAGAAGCGTTCCCCCGCCCGCGATCGAGTTGATTGCGCCGGCCGCAAAGGCAGCGAGGGCGATGACGATGGTGTGCATGGAGTCAGAGATCAGGAATCAGAGGCGGGACAGCATTTCATATTCCAGTCGGTCGAGACGCGCGCCTTGCGTGAGGAGTGCGGGCGTCTCCGCCCGCGGCCATCGAGGCGTCCCGCCTCGATGGTTGGAT
>DATLVW010000061.1:0-2083 GCA_035577085.1 Thermoanaerobaculia bacterium | reverse complement strand
ATCGCGGCCAGGGTCAGTGCATGCAGAGTTCGCGGCGACATCGAGCGCTCCTTTCCGCGCCGAATGGGAAGGGTTCATTTGGCGGGCTTACGGATGTTGGATAGGTCCACTGACGACAGAGATGACCGTGACGGCCGCTCGCGAAGACTGCCATGGCGACGATCGCGATATAGCGCATGATTCAGAGAGCCAGTTTAGACGCCGGCACCCGCAATACGCGGGTCGCGGCCAAGTGAAGACCAAAAGCTGCGCTGCCGGCCAGGACGGATGCGGAGACGATATCGGCGACTCCGTGATACCGCATGACCAGCTCCAACGCGAAGTAGGCAATTGCCGCACAAATGAGAGGGACAAGCCAACGCCGGTAGAACGAGCCGATCGATACGACGACCGATGCAGCGAAGGCGGAGTGCGTGCTGTAGTCGAGCCCGATGGAGGTCCAGAGCAGGTAGCGGTCGTCGAGTGCGCGAACGAGGTAGACGAAGACAATCGCAGCGCCGGTGGAAATGTAGTAGGCGATCGTCGCGCGAAGGTTTCGCGGCTTTTGCAGGAGGGGAATCGCGAGAGCGATGAGCGCGAGGAGAGGATTGAAGGAATCGGCGACTGCGTCGAGGATTCTGTAGGTGGCCGGAGTCACGGATTACGCCTTCGATCGCGAGGATTATGCGAATATCGTGAGGTTCGAGTGTTGACCGATTGGAGCAGAAACCATGAGAAAGATATCGCTTGTCATCCTGTTTGTCTTCGTGGCGCCGCGGCTGATGGCACTCTCGCCGAGTGATGCTGAGGATCGCGATGGGCGCGCGCAACTGGCGGAGATGAGCAGCTCGCTCAAGGAGATCGTCGTGCTGCTGAAGGAGCAAGCGACGATGCAGAGGACCGAGCTTCTGATGAGGCGCGTAACTCTTGCGTCGACGGAGCTGGGAGCTGCGCAGGATCGGCTCCGGAGGCTCGACCAGGAGTCCGCCGCGCTCAAGAGCGAGCAGGGCGAGCTCGAAGGGATGTTGAGCAGAATTCAGTCCGAAACCGCAAGCTCGGAGGACGCGCGTGCCTCGCGTCAGACGAGAATGAGCGAGATCAAGAGCAGGCTGGCGGCGATTCAGGATCGATTCAGTGCCGTGACCCGGGACACGATCAGCGCGCAGAACGAGATCGAGACGCTGCGCCGCGAGTTCCAGGATTGGCGGAATCTGCTGGACAAAGCGCTGGTCAAGCCGTAGTTCGCTGCGGTCTGCGTCAGCTACGACGCCTGCGTCGCTGTCAGCTGGGCAACCGCGGCGCTGAGTGCGGCTCCGATAGCCAGCATGATTCCGAGCCGCCACGCATGACCCCAAAGCGAGATGACAAAGAGGCTCTTTGCAGCAACGAGTCCTATGAAGAGATAGAGAACGACGGTCGCCACCATGAAGGAGCCGAGGGCGAGGCTGAACCTTCGTGCGAAGTGCTGAACGTGCTCGATACGGAGATATACCGCTGTGGCGAGAACGAGCAGTGCGTAAGGAAGGAGCACGATCGGTCCACGTGAGATTGCCGACGACGTGACGATCAGCGCAGCACCGCCGAGCAGTCCAAGAGCCAGAGTGAACGCCACCGGTCGATGCGTTGCAGTTCCCGTCATTGTTGCCTCCGCGCCGTCAGTCTATCTCGTTTCAGGCACGCCTGCCGGTATCGAAAGCAATCCGCAAATGACGCAGATGAGACTTGTCTGCATCTGTGTCCATCTGCGTCATGTGCGGATCGGTCCCTCGAATCACGGCGGGGTAGGGAACTGTGTCCAGCCGGACTCTCCTCAAGTAGGTTGCCGGCCCCACCTGATGAACCGGGCTTCCCCGGCGGCCAGAAGGATGTTCTATGAAACGCCTCGGTCTTCCGGTTCTTGCACTCGTTCTCCTGTCATGCCTTCCCCAGTCGCTCCTTGCCTGGAACGGTACCGGTCATGAGCTCGTCGCCGGGATCGCCTGGGACAACATGTCGCTGGACGCCCGGAACAAGGCAATCGCGCTTCTGGAGAGCGCTCCCAGCAACGCCTGCCTTCTCGATCTCTTCCCGAATGATTCGAGGCCGCTCGCAGTCCGCCAGCGCG
>DATLVW010000060.1:0-3800 GCA_035577085.1 Thermoanaerobaculia bacterium | reverse complement strand
AAGGTTGGTTTGGCGCCTTTCGGTAGTTGGATGAGTTGCACGCCTGGCGGCGTGCGTTGTCGGTTGTCGGTTGTCGGTTGGATGCGGACCTTCGTTGCGATCTCCGGAATGAGCACCTCGGTGCCGGCTTCGATCTCGATTTCGAAGTCGGGGGTGGTCGGGTTGTTGCTGCGGTGGCGGAGGACGATCTGATCGCCTTCTTTCGAGAGCTCGAGCGATTTCGTGACCGAGGTTTTCTTAGTCTCGCCTGCCAGCCGCGCCAGATCGGCGGCGGACACGTCGCGCGCGTCGGGATCGAGTCTTCGGATGTGGCGGAGGAGGAGTGCCTGACGCAACCAGGCGTTCTCGGGCATCGAGCGGAATAGCGTTTCGTCCTCCGACGCGATCACATGCTCGGCGGCATCGATGGCCTGTTCGAGAACGGGCCACTGCTGGCGCGCCTGATCGGCGATGGCGGCGAGGTTGTCGATGACGCTCTCGTCGAAGTCGCGAAGCATGGCTCGGACGCGATTGCGAAGAAAGCGCGGATTTGCGTTCGAGCGATCGAAGCGGGGAGTGATGTTGCGGTCAGCGAGGAAGCGCTCGATCTCCTTGCGCGACACCTCCAGCAGCGGACGGATGATGCCGTCATCGCGGACGGGATGGATGCCGCGTAGCGCAGCGATGCCGCCGCCGGTCATCAGGCGCATCATCACGGTCTCGGCCTGATCATTCTTCTGATGCGCGGTGGCGATGAGCGCGTCGCCGGCGATCTCGCCCAGCCGCGCATGACGCACTTCGCGCGCGGCCGCCTCGATGCCGCGATGACGGACAGCCTCATGATCGAGCGTGCCGTCAGCGACGCGCAAAGGGATGTCGTAACGCGCGCAAAGCTCGCGGACATATGCCTCATCGTCATCCGATTCGGTGCCGCGAAGGTGATGGTTGACGTGCGCGGCGGTGAACTTGATGTCGCCGATTTCCACAAGCGCGACGAGCAAGGCCGTGGAGTCGCCGCCGCCGGAGACAGCAGCGACGATCGGCCGCTGCACAAGTTCGTGTGCGGCGAGGAAGCGGCGGATGGCCTCGACGATCACGCTCGAGCTCACCTGCACTTCTCACACCTTTTGGTCGACGCCTTCCAATCGAGCGCCTTCTCCCCCCATGCTTTTCGGGGGGAGAAGGTGCCGAAGGCGGATGAGGGGGGTGCAGCAAAATACGACATCGCGTTGTTCGAGAGATTGGCGAAGTATCCCGGAGTGTGCTTGGCGTTTTGGAAGCCGTGCCGCGACATCAGAGGCCCCCTCATCCGGCCTTCGGCCACCTTCTCCCCCACTGAGAAGCGTGGGGGAGAAGGCGCTCGATTGAGATTTCCTGCGAGGGTGTGAAAGGCAGCAACCCCGCATTTCTCACCCGCTTGCGCCTTCCTGCTACACCTCGTCCTTCTTCTTTGGAGCGCCTTCCAATCGAGCGCCTTCTCCCCCCGTGCTTTTCGGGGGGAGAAGGTGCCGAAGGCGGATGAGGGGGGTGCTGCAAAATACGACATCGCATTCGAGAGATTGGCGAAGTATCCCGGAGTGCGCTTGGCGTTTTGGAAGCCGTGCCGCGACATCAGACGCCCCCTCATCCGGCCTTCCGCCACCTTCTCCCCCACTGAGAAGCGTGGGGGCGAAGGCGCTCGATTGGAGACTCTCGACGAGTGTGAGATGCAGCCAACCCTCCTCGTCAGTTGTTGGAGATGTTTGACTTGGACTTGAGGATGGCGCTGTTGGTGCTGGCGGTGATCACGACCGGGTGGCTGCCGTCGGAAGTGAAGATGATCTTTTCTTCACCAATTGGGGCCGCGACTCGCGCGGACGAATCGGCAGGCGCGGCATCGAACGCCTTTTTCTTCGCGTAGTCCCAGCGTTTCTTGATCGTGCCGCCCGTCGCACCTTTGATCTCGATCTGCGCCTCGGGATCGCGAGTCACGTCAGTGCCTTTCGGCGCGCTGATCATCAGGTAGTACGAGCCGGCTGGTAGTACGCCGAGGTCGAGCTTCCCTTCGGCGTCGGTCGTGCGCGCGGAAGCTCCTCCACCGGGGCTCTTTCCCAATTTGACATCGACACCCTTGAGAGGCGCACCGGCGTAGGCTGCAACAGCGATCAAAGAGATCGTGGCGAGGGCGAGTGCGAACATCGAAGAGCTCTTGCGTGCAGGCATGGAATCCTCCTAAGGATCGGAATCCAGTATGGCACTACTGCCCGTCGGTGATCACATGGAAGAGGGAGTCGGCGGCGCCTTGCGCACCTTCGACGAGCAGAAACGATTGACCATCGGGGCTCGGGGCGAAGCGGAGCGTGTCGGGGGGTAAGTGAAAAAGCTCGGTGAGGTTTGTCTCATCCCATTGGCCTGCGACCTTCGGCGTCACGCTCATGACTACGTCCTTGCTGGAAAGGTAAAACAGTTCCTGGCCATCCCCTCTCCAGCGCGGGCTGGTTCCTCCGTTCGTCGAGATATGGACGCGATGCACTTCGCCAGCGCTCAGACTCTGCAGATACACCTCGCTCGATCCGGTGCTGTCGGACCAGAACGCAAGCCATTTTCCGTCCGCTGAAACCTGCGGGTCCTCCTCATAAAACGTGCTGTTGAGCACCGGCTCCGCCTTTCGCGTGTGCATGTCGAGGCGGTAAATGTCGGTCTTTGTCTGAGGGACCTCTCGTTCGAAGAAGAGCGTGTTTCCGTCGGAAGAAAAGCTTCCCGCAAATTGAAACGTACCAGGGGGAAGAAGCTCTTCGGAAGCCGATGCGGTCAGATCGCGGCGAAAGAGGTGAGGATACGTTCCCGCGGCGAGCGAATAGACGATGGATCGTCCGTCGGGAGCCCAGACGGGAGTAATCGCCAGGCCCGAATCATTGGTGAGGCGGTCTCGGACGGCGCGCGAAAGGTCGTAGATCCAGATGTCGCCCAGGCCTGTGGCGCGGTTGAGAACTGTTACTGCGGTCCGTTTCCCATCGTTCGAATAGCTGAGGCTCAGTCGATCGAATGGGCCGTGGTCATCGATGAGCCGCGTCACTCCCTTGCGATCCGCGGCAACGAGCCGGCCGGTGCGGGTGTCGGTTCGATAGACGATGACGCCGTTCGCTGCATCGAAGGTAGCACGCCCTGTCGGGTAGAAGTACTCGACGTCCTTCGCGATCAGCACCGGCTCGCCGATGAGCGTCCCGCGATCGACGTCAAAGCGCTGGCTCAGGAGCTCGGCATCGCGGACGTAGACGAGTTGATCGCGCCTGATCAGCGCCACATTGGAGACGTTTGGCAGCAGCACGGACGTGGAGGGCGAGTCGAACGAAGCGAGGATGATCTGGTGGTCGAATGAGTTGGCTGCCGCCGACCAGTAGAGAAAATGGTGTCCATCAGCAAGGAGATGAGGCCAGGTGTGGCGCCATTCGCTCTTCTTCGGCTCGGTCACCTTGACCGGCGTTCCGCCTTGGTCCGCGATGCGATAGATCTCGCGCCGCCCTCCGCCGTGGTCGGCAAAGAGAATGGTGTGCCCGAGCCACGATGCAACTGCGCCTGTCGGCCAGACGTCGGTGAGCGCAGCGGGTGCCTGACGCCCTTCGACGTTCGTTTTCCACAATTTGCCATGCGCGCTGAATCCGATCCATTCTCCGTCGGAGGACCAGAAAGGGCAGGTTGCATCGATCGATCCTTCCACCCGTCTGACGTCGAATGAGTCGAGGCGCCGCAGAAAGAGCCAGCGTTCGCCTCCTTGGAGCGCCCCAAAGCAGAGCGTTCGGCCGTCCGGAGCGAGCGCGAGGTTTGGTGTCTCCGACGTCAGG
>DATLVW010000059.1:0-2306 GCA_035577085.1 Thermoanaerobaculia bacterium | reverse complement strand
GGTCCATCGCGTGATGGTCCCCGAGAACGCTTCCAGGCGATCGCCGATGGAGATGCCGTGTCGTCGATCGCCTGGAAGCGTTCTCGGGGACCATCACGCGATGGACCGGCAGCACCGCCGCCTTCGGCTGCGCCATGGCGGTCATCGTCATCTGGGTGATCACCGGGCCGGTGTTCGCCTACTCGAATACCTGGCAGCTCGTGATCAACACCGGCACGACGATCGTCACGTTCCTGATGGTCTTCTTGATTCAGCGTGCCCAGAACACCGACGCGCTGGCCGTACAACTCAAGCTCGACGAGATCGTGGCTGCGCTGGAGGGAGCGAGCAACCGGCTGATCTCCGTCGAAGATCTGTCAGAGGAAGAGCTGAAGATCCTTCGCATCCACTATCAGCGCCTCGCCGAGATGGCGAAACGCGACGAGAAGATCACCGAGTCGCACTCGATCGAGGAAGCCGAGGCGCGTCACAACTTCAAGGAAGATCGACGAAAGAAGAAGCTCCTCGCCAAGAGCTAAGCCGCGCCGATCAACTCCGCGAATTTCTTCAAGTCGATGTTGCCGCCCGAGATCACCGCGACGATCGGCCCTTCGCCTGCTTTGCCGCTGAGTGCTGCGGCCACGGCAAGCGCGCCGGCCCCTTCGGCGATGACGCGAACCTTTTCGGCCACCATGCGCATGGCGCGCTTGGTTTCGTCGAGCGTGACCACGATCGAGCCGTCGACGATGCCCTGCATCCGCTCCCACATCCGCGGAAACATGCTCTTACCGCCCGCGCCGTCGACGAACGACGGCTGCCACTCCTCGAATTGCTGCGCCGAGGCCTTCTCGAACGAACGCGCGCCGGGCGCCGCAGTCTCCGGCTCGGCGCCGAGGATCCTCACCGTCGGCGCCAGTTGGCGGATGGCGCTGCCGATTCCGGAGACGAGTCCGCCGCCGCCGATCGCCGCGATGACGGTCCGCACAGTCGGCAGATCTTCGAGGATCTCCAGCCCCAGCGAGGCGTTGCCTGCGATGAAGTTGTGATCGTCGAAGGGATGCACGAATGAGCCTTCCATTCCTTCGAATCGCCGTTCTTCCATCGCCTTCCAGCAGGCGTCGAACGGCGCCTTGACGATCCGCGCGCCGAGGTTGCGCATTCGCTCGATCTTGGTCTCGGGAGCCGTCTCGATCGCCATCACCGAGCAGGGAATGCCGTACTCCCGCGCAGCGAAGGCCACACCCTGGCCCGCATTTCCCGCGCTGATCGTCCAGACCCCTTTCGCCCGCTCCTCGGGTGTCAGCATCGCCACCGCATTCGCAGCGCCCCGAATCTTGAACGCATTGATCGGCTGCAGGTTGTCGAGCTTGAGCCAGATCTCCGGCGCCGCCGTGTCATGCCGCAACTTGATCAGGGGGGTGCGCGTGATGACGCCGCGAATCCGTTCGCGGGCAGCGTAGATCTCGTCGAGCGTGACTGGGCGGACGGGCGGAGCGGCAGTCGGCATGGGGCGACATTGTAGACGGCGTCGGACCCGCCATGTCATGCGATACTGACAGCTATGAGCTCGATCAAGATCATCGTCGAGAAGCATGAAGATGGCTACGTTGCCTATCCGGTCGGCATGCGCGGAGCGGTCGTGGGTGAAGGCGATACCTACGACGAGGCGCTCGCCGACGTTCGCTCGGCAATCAGATTTCACATAGAGACGTTCGGAGCCACGGCATTTGCGGATGACTCGCCAGTGCTCGAAGCGTTCCTCGCTGAAACCGAAGTCGCGGTGTAATGCCTAAGTTTCCGGTCGACGCGCCGAAAGCACGCGTTCTCGCGGCACTCGCGCATCTCGGTTTCAAGGTTGTACGAGAACGTGAGCACATCGCGCTCGAGCGTGTGAATGATGACAAAACTCGCACACCGCTCACGGTTCCGAATCACCGCACGTTGAGAGGGTCAACACTTCGGTCGATTTGCAATCAGGCCGGCATCTCGCGCGATGAGTTCCTCCGTGCCTATGACCAGTCGTAGCCTTATCGCACAATCGTCTCTTCGCGCCTTGGGCCCGTCGAAATGATCGTGGCGGGGCACTCCGTCTCGTCCTCGATGAAGCGGACGTAGTCCTTCGCTGCCTGCGGCAGCTCGTCGTACGACGTCATGCCGACGGTGGGCGACTTCCAGCCTTTGAATGTGCGGTAGACCGGCTTGTAGTCGTTGTGGGCTACGGCGAACGCGGGGAACGTTTTCCAGTTCTCGCCGCGGACGTTGTAGCCGGTGCAGACGGGGATCTCGTCGAACTCGTCGAGGACGTCGAGCTTGGTCAGGGCGATGGC
>DATLVW010000058.1:0-7915 GCA_035577085.1 Thermoanaerobaculia bacterium | reverse complement strand
TCCACACTATCTCGATCCCGATTCTCTTTCGACGCATAAGGGGGAGACGCGCGAGGATCGAATCCGCGAGTTCCATGAGGAGAATCTGGCGCCGGTGGTGGGGTTACGCGAGGGGTCGTGCCTTCGCGTCGAAGATGGCGTGACTACACTCCTCGGCGAGAAGACGGCGCGGGTCTTCCGGCGGGGGCGAGAGGCGGTGGAGGTGTCGCCAGGTGGCATTGATCGTTATCTTTCGGAGTCGTGAGAGTGTTGGGTTGAGCAGCGGTTTCAGCTTGGCAGCCCCTCATCCGGCCTTCGGCCACCTTCTCCCCATCTGAGAAGCGATGGGGAGAAGGCGCTCGATTGAGGAGCAGCGCGAGATAGATCAATTTAGCGTTCTTCCACACTCAACTCCCCACCCCCCACACCCACTCCCCACTCCCCGCAACGAAAAGCGAACCGCGTTAAAGTGACCCCATGCTTCCGATCGCGGAGCTCGATGAGGCGCCAGTCGCTGAGAGCAATGAGAAGACCGAGGAGCCGCCCCTGTTCAAGGTGTTGCTCCATAACGATGACTACACGACCATGGAGTTCGTGGTCTGGGTCCTCGAATCAGTCTTCAACATGACGGAGGAACAGGCCATCCAGGTCATGCTCAACGTCCACATCACCGGCGTCGGCGTGGCCGGAATCTACACATTCGAGGTGGCGGAGATGAAGGTCGAGAAGACGACGGCGCTGGCGCGGGAGCAGGAGTATCCGCTGCTGGCCACGCTGGAGCGGGCCTGACGAAATCCTCCGACACCCTTTTTCGTTCCGTACCCAGATCCATGATCGCCCGACAACTCCAGAAGTCCTTCGAATTCGCCCTCAACGAGGCGATGAAACGGCGCCACGAGTACGTCACGCTCGAACATCTCCTCTACGCCCTGCTGCACGACCGCGATGTCATCGACATCATCCGCGCCTGCGGCGGCGACATCCCTCTGCTCCAGAAACAGCTCGACGATTTCATGAACCGCACGCTAGAGCAGCTCGCTGAGGATTCTGAGGTTCAGCCGGTGCTGACGGCAATGCTTCAGCGCGTGGTTCAGTACGCCCAGCTTCATGCGCAGTCGTCGGGCCAGAAGGAAGTCGACACTGGTCAGATGCTGGCGGCGATCTATCAGGCTGAGCGCTCCCAGGCGGTCTATCTCCTCCGAAGCCAGGGAGTCAACAAGATCGACGTCCTGCAGTACCTCTCGCACGGCATCGGCAAAGACACTCCCGCACCGAATCCGGCCTTTGTCGGCGATGAACAGCCGGCGCCGGAACAGAGCGGCGATCCGCTCAAACTCTTCGCTGTCAACCTCAACGAGAAAGCCGGGAAAGGCGAGATCGATCCTCTCATCGGCCGCGGCCCCGAGCTCGAGCGCACCGTTCAAATCCTCGGGCGCCGCCGCAAGCACAATCCCCTCTTCGTAGGCGAGCCGGGCGTCGGCAAGACTGCGATCGCCGAGGGGCTGGCGCTCAAGATCACGAAGAATGAGGTGCCGGCGGTGCTCAAGGATGCCGTCATCTGGTCGCTCGACATGGGCGCCGTGCTGGCTGGAACGAAGTACCGCGGCGAGTTCGAGCAGCGCTTGAAAGCGGTCGTGAATGCGCTGCTGGCCAAGCCGGAAGCGATTCTCTTCATCGACGAGATCCACACGATCGTCGGCGCGGGTGCGGTGAGCGGAGGCACGATGGACGCCTCGAACATCCTCAAGCCCGCCATCGCATCAGGGAAGCTGCGCTGCATCGGTTCGACGACCTACGCCGAGTACAAGTCATCGTTCGAGCGCGACCGCGCGCTGGCCCGCCGTTTCCAGAAGATCGAAGTCGGCGAACCGACGGTCGAGGAGACGATCGACATCCTCAAGGGCCTCAAGACGTACTACGAGAAACATCACAACGTCGCCTTCACCGACGACGCTCTGAAGCTGGCCGCCGAGCTTTCCGCGAAGTACATGCACGACCGTCATCTGCCCGACAAAGCGATCGACGTACTCGACGAAGCGGGATCGCGGGCAAGGATTCGCGAAGCAGGCGCAGCCGGCGCGGCATCGCAGCCGGCTTCCGACGCGGCAGCGCCGGCCCCGGCTACCCCTCCGACAAGCATCGGCATCGACGACATCGAATACGTCGTCGCACGCATGGCCAAGATTCCGCCCCGAACGGTGGCGGTGTCGGAGAAAGAGCGTCTGCAGAGTCTCGACGCCGATCTGAAGCGCGCCATCTATGGCCAGGACCACGCCGTCGCGCAGGTCGTCAACGCGATCAAGATCTCGCGCTCGGGACTTGGGCAGCCGGAGAAGCCGGTTGGATCGTTCCTCTTCTCCGGGCCGACCGGCGTTGGCAAGACGGAGCTGGCGCGGCAGCTTGCGACGTCGCTCGGCGTCGAGTTCATTCGCTTCGATATGTCGGAGTACATGGAGCCGCATACGGTCTCGCGGCTGATCGGCGCGCCGCCGGGTTACGTCGGCTTCGATCAGGGCGGCCTTTTGACCGACGCCATCATCCGCACGCCCTATGCGGTGCTGGTGCTCGACGAGATCGAGAAAGCGCATCCCAATCTGTTCTCCATCCTGCTGCAAGTCATGGATCACGCCACGCTGACCGACAACAACGGCAAGAAGGCCGATTTCCGCAACGTCGTGTTGATCATGACCACAAATGCGGGAGCGCGCGAGATGAGCGATTCATCGATGGGCTTCGGCAACACGAGTGGCGAAAAAGGCAAAGGCCGCGGCGCGATCGAGCGAACGTTCACGCCCGAGTTCCGCAATCGCCTCGACGCCTGGATCGCCTTCGAAGCGCTCTCCTTCGAGACCACCGAGCGCGTCGTCGACAAGTTCATCGAAGAGCTGCGCGTGCAACTACGCGCGAAGAATGTGACGCTCGAACTGGCGGAGCCGGGACGGGCGTGGCTGGCTAAGAACGGCTACGACCGCGCGTTCGGCGCACGTCCGATGGCGCGTCTGTTCCACTCGAAGATCAAGGAACCGCTCGTCGACGCGATCCTCTTCGGGAAGCTGCAGGATGGCGGGAACGTGGTCGTCGGCGCGAGCGGCGATACGCTGACTCTCGACTATTGATCCAAAAACAATCACCACGGAGACACAGAGAGCACAGAGAAATCTCTGTGTCCTCAGTGTCTCTGTGGTTGATTGCTTTTGAGATTAATGCCCCGCCGCCCTTCTCCGGCTCACTGATGTGTAGAACGCTTCCTTCGGAACGACCGCTTGCGGCATGCCGGGCGCGGTCCAGAGGAGCTGCGTGACGCCGGTCGGCACGGTGTCGACGGTCTCGAGGCTGAATGTGTAGTGCTGACCTGCCTCGAGGAAGATCGGATTCGTCATTCCCGGATCGTCCCCTTCGATCACCGTCTTCCCGTTGATGTTCAGGGTCGCAGTGCCCGTTGTGTGCATGTCGAAGGTGTAGAACGCGGAAACGGTGGCGACGATCTCCCCTTTCCAGACCACCGTGAACGACTCCGCAGGGACCGGCGGCGCTTCGTCGACCCAGTCGAAATCGATGTTGTTGTCGACTCGCGTCACCTGCATTCCGCTTCCATCACTATAGGTCGCCACCAGACCCACGCCCGGCGCGTTCGGGAATCGAACCCGCGTGTAGTTGTCGACTACTTGATTCGATGCGCCGGTGACCGACAGCTTCACCTCGAAGGGACCATTGGATGGGAACACGTGAACGGGGTTGGCCTCCTTGCTGCTCGATCCGTCGCCGAAGATCCAGGTGAGATTCGTCGCGCCGGGAACGGTGACCATCGATGAGAACCTGACGCTGCGCGCCGCCGCATCCGTCACTTCGGCTCCAATCGCGACGGTGCCGGTATAGCTGACGCGATAGATGTTCGCACCGTGACCGATCGGGCTTCCCTGCTCGGGAAAGAGGTCGCTGAAGTAGAGCCCGTCCGGACCGGCAGTGAGCGCCGCGACCGTCGCGTAGCCGGCGCCGTTGTATTCGACGAACGGTTGGGTCGAGGTGACGTTGCCGCCGCCGTCGAAGGCGAACTCGCGAATACGTTTACCGTCCGGCGTCTGCGCCGCAACCCACGTCGGCCCCGATTCGCTTACGAAGGCGTGGTCCTGTTTTTCGGCCGGGAACGCGCTGCCGTCGAACGTCTCCTTCTGAACGAAGGTGATGTTCACGGGCGCGACGGAGGGCGACCAGGTGTATGCCGCGTGGGCCAGCATGCTTTCGTCGGTGCCGTCCCACTGGTAGTCGAGTCCCGCCGACACTTTCGCCAGCCTGTCCGTGGTGGGACCATTCTCGACTTCGTAAAGCGAGGCGTCCGCGGCACGCCACGCACCGCCGAAGGGATTCCGGAAGCCGAGGGCAAGGACGTAGTCGGCAGCACGGATGCCGTCGGACGGGTCGTAGAAAGGATTGTCCACTGGCGCAGTGCCGTCCTGATTGATCCTCAGAATCTTCCCTCGGAACGAATTGACCGACCGGGCCACCTCGGTCTCGAAACCATCTCCCACATGCACGTAAAGCTTTCCGTCGGGACCGATGGTGAGACTGGAGATCTGATGCGACGCACCAATCGGATCGCCCACCATGTCCAGGATCGTGGTGCTTCCCGAAGCGGTGCGGCCGCCGTCCGCGCTGTAAATGCGGATGACTTTGCAGAAGTGATCGCCGATCGCCGATGCGTAGACGAGCGCAACGAAGAGATCGTGCGTCACCGGATCAACGGCCGTTCCGACAACTCCATGTTCGCCGGAGCCTGGGAAAATGCCGGTGGGATCGAAGTTCAGCAGGCCGGTGGCATAGTCGCGCAGGGTGCCGTCGCGCAGGACCGCGCGAATGCTCCCGTATAGCTCGGTGATGTAATAGATGGGCGCATCCGCATCCGGAAGTGGGTTGGGAACGAATGCGATGTTGACCGGCAGCTGCAACCCGGTCACGACTCGCTCGATGCGATATCCAGGCTCCAGCACGCTCCACGGCGTATCGGCGCTTCGCGCGAGGCTGGCAAAGGGCGGCTTGTCAGCGTCAGCGTTGAAGGAGCTTCCGTCGCGTGAGATCCAGAATCCGGCCGACGCGGACGCCGGCAGTTCGACCGCGGGAAGATAGATCGTTCGCCGCGCGCCGCCCTCGTCCGTAAAGTCGACGTTCGACTCGGTCAATGAAAAAGGGAGAGCGCCGCTGCTGACGACGGCTTTGACGACGAAATGGTCTTCGGAGGAGGGCGGGATCTCGTTGCTGACGCCTGCACTCGTGAAGTTCAGGAGCGGAGTCCCTTCCGCGGAAACGAGGCTGACTGAAGCTCCGCCCGAGAGAACGATGTCATTGCCATTCGGGTCGTGCAGACGCGGTTGCGGCGATTGCAGTATGCCGACGATCTCGAGGGGCTGCACGGACGAACCCGCCGAGGTCATGAACGCCTGCGTCGTCCAGTCACTCCACTCCGTTTCAGGATCGCCGCTGCTGTCGCGGAAACGGACGGCGACGATGTACCTGGTGTTGCCGAGGAGCCGCGCTCCCGACGCGGCGAAGTTGCCGTCGCCGAGGTGGATGTGCACGGAAAGAACGCCGGTGGCGCAGTAGGAGGACCAGACGACCGTGGTGAGATCCGCGGCACGGATCTCCCAATCACTGCAGAGATGGGTATCCCCCGGATCATCGTCGACGAAGGGAGCGGTGGCCATGTGTACGTCGCCGGGATCGGTCGGAATCGTCGCCGACGGCTCGATGAGAACCGGTGCGTGAGGCGGTGTGTTTGCGAGCGCCTCACAACCTATTGCCATCACTACCAGAACCACCCACGCCCGAAGAGCTCTGCAGCTCGTCCGCATTACCGTCAACTCCTGCTCGCGAGAATCAGTCCGCGATGCGTCAGGGAATCAGACTGGCCAGCAAGCGAATCGTGTGCCCGAATAATGGAATCCGTACGCTTTCGGAAACAGATCGGTATACCCGCCCGGAACGTCCACCGATAATGGAGCGGCCATGTCCCGCTTTCCCGATCCTCGCTACGCCCGCGGCGACATCGTGGCCATGGGCGACGATCTGCGCGTGGAGACGCTGCGCGACGCCTACCGTCACGGCATCTTTCCGTGGCCGCACGAGGAACTGCCGCTGCCGTGGTTCTCACCGCGCCGGCGGACGGTGATTCTTTTCGATGAGCTGCACGCAGGCCGGTCGCTGCGCAAAGCCCAGCGGCGCAGCGGATACCGATGCACGATCGACCAAGCATTCAGCGACGTGATCGCGGCCTGTGCCGAGGTTCCGCGGGGTGACGAGGCCGGCACGTGGATCGGTCCGGAGATCATCACTGCCTACACGCGTCTTCATCGCGCCGGGGACGCTCACAGCGTCGAAGTGTGGAGCGGCGAGGATCTCGTCGGCGGTCTGTACGGAGTTGATTCCGGTGGCGTGTTCACCGGCGAGTCGATGTTTCATCGCGCACCGGACGCCTCGAAAATCGCGCTGCTCTTCCTCATCGAACATCTCCGAGAGCGAGGCGCGACGTGGATCGATTGCCAGGTGATGACGCCGCACATGGAGGCGTTGGGAGCACGCGAGATCCGGCGGAGCCTGTTCCTGGACATGCTGGCGAAGGAACAGGCCTCGGCGCGAACCCTTTTTTAGAGCACGCGAAGACGCGAAGGTGCGAAGAACCGTTTCTTCGCGTCTTCGCGGCTTCGCGTGAACAAGTATTTAATGCGCGTGAGCGTGCGACGGCTCGTGCGTGTGGCCCGCGTGGCCCGATTCCACCTGCTTCGCCACGGTTGCGGCAAGAGTGCGGAAGGCTTGTGCTGCTGCCGATGACGGATCGAGCACCACGATCGGCGCGCCGGTGTCGCCGCCGACGACGACTTTCGGATCGATGGGGATCTCGCCGAGAAATGGGACGCCGAGGAGCTCGGCGGTTTTGCGGCCGCCGCCGTGGCCGAAGATCTCTTCCCGCTCGCCGCAGTGGCGGCAGATGAAGTAGCTCATGTTCTCGATGATGCCGAGGACGGGGACGTTCACTTTGCGGAACATCGCCAGCCCTTTGCGCGCGTCGATCAGCGCCACATCCTGCGGCGTGGTCACCACGACGGCACCCGACAGCGGCACCTTCTGCGTCAGCGTCAACTGTGCATCGCCGGTGCCGGGAGGAAGATCGATGATCAGGAAATCGAGCTCGCCCCATTTCACATCGGTCAGGAATTGGTCGAGCGCCTTCATCACCATCGGCCCGCGCCAGATCACGGGCGTGTCGGGATCCGTGATGAGGCCGAGCGACATCGTCTTGATGCCGTGATTCTCCATCGGGATGATCTTCTCGTCGGTCTCGTCGATCTGCGGACGTCCGTCGATCCCGAGCATCATCTGTTGCGAAGGTCCGTAGATATCGGCGTCGAGCATGCCGACGCTGTAGCCGAGCGCGTGCAGTGCCAGTGCGAGGTTCGTGGAGACCGTCGACTTGCCGACGCCCCCTTTCCCCGAGGCGACGGCGATCTTGTACTTCACGCCGGGCAGCATCTCGGCCGGCGCGCCGCCCATCGGTGCGGCCTGACGCGAGCCGACGTCCACGGTCATCCGCACGTTCGCGACGCCGGGCAGCGCACGTACCGCCGCCTCCGCATCGCGTGTGATCTGTTCCTTGGCGTTTTGGTTCTCGGTCTGGAAGCGGACCGTGAAGGCGACGTTGCCCCCTTCGACGACGATGTCGTGGACGAACCCGAACGACACAATGTCGCGCGAGAGTCCGGGGAATTTGACGCCCTTAAGCGCCTCGAGTATCTGTTCCTTCGTCGGCATTCGTTTTCTCCTGAATGTAGCGTTCGTACGAGGCACGGATGATCGGTATGGCCTCTTCGTACGAGCTGACCACCGAGATGACGTTCATGTCCTGCGGACTGGCCAGCCCGCGCGTGATCATGACCTCGTTGATCCAGTC
>DATLVW010000057.1:0-2650 GCA_035577085.1 Thermoanaerobaculia bacterium | reverse complement strand
GAGCGGAATCTGGGCACCGCCCATCGTCGACACCAACGTGCGGGAGAGGTTGTCGATGTCATCGCGCAGCTCGCGCGGGTAGCGAATGTTGATCGGGTAGCGCTCCCGTCCTTCCACCGTCGTCGAGACGTTATCGCCGCCGATGGCGGTCATGATCACTTCCTGCACTTCGCCGATCGTCAGTCCATGCCGCGCGATCTCCCCGCGGTTGAGGTCAAAATCGACGAAGTAGCCGCCTGCGACACGCTCACCGAAGACGCTGCGGGTTCCGGGAATCTTCTGCAGGATGCCCTCGAGGTGTTGCCCGATCTTCTCGATCTCAGCGAGGTCCGATCCGAAGATCTTCACGCCGACCGGAGTGCGAATGCCAGTGGTGAGCATGTCGATGCGGTTCTTGATCGGCATCGACCAGGCGTTGGTCTGCCCCGGCAGCGTAAGTCTTGCGTTCATCTCGTTCACGAGCTCGTCCCAGGAAATCGTGTCCGGCCAGATGGGCCGGAACATAGGCTTCGTGAAGTCCGGCCAATTCGAATACCACCTCGCCTTCGTGCGCCACGCGGTCTGTGGCTTGAGCACGACGATGGTCTCCATCATCGAGAAAGGTGCCGGATCCGTGGAGGTCTCGGCACGGCCGGCCTTACCGAATACACGCTCGACTTCCGGGAACTCCTTCAGCAACTGATCCTGCCTCTGGAGCAGTCCCTCCGCTTGCGCGACCGAAATGCCCGGCAGCGTCGTGGGCATGTAGAGGAGGGAGCCTTCGTTCAGCGGCGGCATGAACTCGTGACCGAGCTTCATGTAGACCGGAATCGTGAAGATCACGATCATCACAGCGATGCCGATCACGGTGCGCGGATGCCGCAGGACCAGTTTCGCAGGGCGCGTGTAGAGCTTGAACAGGATCTTCGAGATGGGGTGCTTCTCCTCGGGATGGATCTTGCCAACGAGCACTGCGTTGAACAAACCAGAAACCAGAAACCAGAAACCAGAAGCGAGACGAGTCACAGCCCCGAAGCGGGAGGGTCCACGTTTCTGGTTTCTGGTTTCTGGCTTCTGGTTTGGTCTTATGACGAGCATCATCATCGCGGGCGCCAGGGTGATCGCCAGGACCGCGGCGATGGCCATGGCGAAGTTCTTGGTGAATGCCAGCGGCCGGAACAGGCGTCCCTCCTGTGCTACGAGCGCAAAGATCGGCGTGAAGGAGAGCGCGATGACGAGCAGCGAAAAGAAGCTCGGACGCCCGACCTCCTGAACCGCGTGAATCAACAGCTCCTTGTAGTCGCCCTTGCGGCCATCGGCCTCCCACACCTCCAGTTTCTTGTGCGCGTTCTCGACGACGACGACCGAAGCATCGACGAGAGCACCGATGGCAATGGCGATCCCGCCGAGCGACATGATGTTGGCATTCAGCCCGAAGATCTTCATCGGTATGAAGGAGAGGATGACCGCGGCCGGGATGGTCACGATCGGGATCAGAGCGCTGGGAAAGTGCCAGAGAAAAATGACGATGATGAGCGAGACGATGATGATCTCGATCAGCAGCTCATGTTTCACCGTGGCGATCGAGCGCTCGATCAGCTCGGACCGGTCGTAGGTGGTAACGATCTTCACACCCTCGGGAAGCGTTTTCTCGATTTCGGCAAGGCGCTCTTTGACGCGGGCGATCACGGCGAGCGCGTCCTCGCTCTGGCGCATGACGACGATGCCGGCGGCCGTCTCTCCCTGACCATCGAGCTCGGCAACTCCCCGCCGCAGTTCGGGCCCGAGCTGAATGTTGGCCACATCCCGCAGCATCACGGGCGTACCCCGTTCATCCGTCTTGACTACGATCTTCTCGAGATCGGCGACGTTCTTCACATAACCGCGGGCCCGAACCATGTACTCGGCTCCGCTCCACTCGACCAGCCGCGCGCCGACCTCGTTGTTCGATGCGCGCACGGCACTCATCACTTGCATCAGCGGGATCCGGTAGGCCGCCAGCTTGTTGGGGTCGACCGTGATCTGGTACTGCCGGACGAATCCCCCGAGGGAGGCGACCTCGGCGACGCCTGGCACGGACTGAAGTTGATAGCGGATGGTCCAGTCCTGCAGAGAACGAAGATCCGCGAGCGAGTGCTTGCCGCTCTTATCGACCAGTGCGTACTGAAAGACCCAACCGACGCCGGTGGCATCGGGCCCGAGCTCCGTCTTCACGCCCTGGGGCAGGGATGATTGCGTCTTCGAAAGATATTCGAGGACACGACTGCGCGCCCAGTAGAGGTCCGTGCCCTCGTCAAAAATGACGTAGACGTACGAGTAACCGAAGTCGGAAAAGCCGCGGATGGCCTTGACCTTCGGAGCGCCGAGGAGCGAGGTGATGATCGGATACGTGACCTGGTCTTCGATGATGTCGGGGCTGCGGTCCCACTTCGAATAGATGATGACCTGCGTGTCGGAGAGGTCGGGCAGAGCATCGAGCGCGATGTGTTTCATCGACCAGAGGCCGGCGAAGATGAGCCCGGACATGATGGTCAGGGTCATGAACCTGTTCGTGGCGCAGATTTTTATGAGCTTTTCGATCATGCTGGTGTCTCCACGCACAATGCCGGCTACTGTCCGTGCTGGTGGCCTCCGGGCGCGTTCATCTGCGCCAGCGCCGCCTTCAGGCGTG
>DATLVW010000056.1:0-16042 GCA_035577085.1 Thermoanaerobaculia bacterium | reverse complement strand
GCGATCGCACTCGAGGGGAGGGCCTTCTCCAGATCGACACGCGACACGACGTAGGACGCCGGTATCAGGAGTAGCGCTACAAAGACTCCCATCTCGACAGAGACCGACTCGAGGATGAAGGCGGCGACGATGAACATCATGATCACGAGGCAGAGCGCTACCGGAAGGCGATAGCCCTTCCGTTCTCCCAGCACGAGAAACTCGTACAGCGCTAGCGCGGCGATGAGCGCGATGGCCGCATCGAAAACGTACGGATTCGCCCAGCCGACGATCCAGATGGCCAGGGGAGCGGCGATGAGTGCTGTCAGCTCACGCTTCATAGATAGAGATCAGAGACGAGAGATTCGAGATCAGAGGAGTTCCGGGGTCAGGATGAGCACCCGATCTCTGATCTCTCGTCGCTGATCTCTTCTCAGCTCTGCTTGCCATCGGCCTCGATGAACATCTGGGCGTCGGATTCATCGACGGCACCGTAGCGTCGGTCGCGGGATTGAAAATCAATGATGGCTTCGAAGAGATCGCGGCGGCGGAAGTCCGGCCACAACACTTTGGTGACGTGAATCTCGGCGTACGCGATCTGCCAGAGCAGGAAATTGGAGACGCGCAACTCGCCGCTCGTGCGGATGAGGAGGTCGGGATCATCGATGTTGGCAGTGTAGAGATGATCGGAGAAGAATTGCTCGTCGATCTGGGCATCGCTCATCTCGCGCTCGCGCAGCACGGCCATGATGCGGTTGACCGTATCGACGATCTCGGCACGCCCGCCGTAGTTGAGAGCGATCTGGAAGAGCAGGCCGCTGTTGCGCGCGGTCTGATCCGCCGCGTATTTGAGCTCGCGTTGCACCGAAGGATCGAGACCCTCGACGCGTCCGATGGCGGTGAAGCGGATGTTGTTGTCCATCAGCGTGGCCAACTCTTTGCGGAGGTACTCCTTGAGCAGCATCATCAAGGTGGCCACTTCGAACCGCGGGCGCTTCCAGTTTTCCACGGAGAACGCGTAGAGCGTGATGACGCCAAGCTCGAGGCGGGCCGCAGTCTCGACGATCTCGCGCACCGCGGCGATCCCGGCCCGATGTCCTTCGACGCGTGGAAGATTGCGGGACCGCGCCCAACGGCCGTTGCCGTCCATGATCACGGCGATGTGCCGAGGCAGGCGCTTGAAGTCGATTTTGTCGAGGAGTGTTTCCTCGATCGAGCCCGGTTCAGCGAGTTTTCGCAGATCGATCATCTGGAGCCGGGGATGGTATCGCAAAGCCGCGCGCGCGTTCTGTTGATCGTGCGTCGCAGGTTGCAATGCTCCTGCGATTCACATGGCTTGCGTCAGGCGCCTGCGCTCGTGCGGGCCGCCGCCCCGGTGCGGCCGAGCCGCGCATTACTCAAGAGTGGCTGGGCCGCCACGTGCGATCTGGGCAATGATTCGCCAGAGCTCTTCTTCCGATTTCCACCGACGAGGCCCGCCTCCTTCGGCGATGGCTCGCACGCTTTCCATCACTTCCTCGGGAGAACGCGGAGGATTCCGCCCGCCGGGGTTGGCGATCTCCCTCACGCGCGCCATGACCTCCTCGTACCTCGAATCCCACTCCTCCTGTTCGATGGCGGATCTCTGGGCATAGGGTATCGGTTTGATTTCGCTCATCGTCTTGAGCTCTCCACTTCGAGACGAATAATGCGGAGTTCGAGTCCGGCAGCAATGCGCTCGATCTTCTCGTCGAAGCGGTCGATCTTCTCATTGGCCAACGTCACACCGTCGGCCACATTCTTTACGAGGCGCCGCATGTCTTCGGCCGTGGCTCCGAACAGCAGCCGAGTATCGGCGTGGGCTGCCGCACTCTCTTCGCGGATCTCCTGTCGCATCGCGTTGGTTGTAGTCTCAACGTATCGACGGGTTTCCGCGTGAGCTGCCGCACTCTCTTCGCGTATCTCCTGACGTAACGCATCGGTCCTAGACTCTACGAGCCGTAGCGTCTCGGCGTGCGCAGCGCCGTTCTCCTGACGCAGAACGTCGGCTGTAGTTTCAACGAACCTTCGCGTTTCTGCGTGAGCGGCCGCATTTTCCTGACGCAGCGCTTCGATCGTCATTTCTACATGTCGTAGCGTCTCTGCGTGAGCAGCCGCGTTTTCCTGGCGCAGCGCATCGGCTGTTTTTTCAACGGATCGCCGCGTCTCTGCGTGAGCAGCGGCGTTCTCGCTACGCATTTCTTCGAGGACCCGTTTGAGATCGTCATCCATAACGCGAATATCGTACCTCGGGTACCTCGAAGCTACTCCTCGTAGAACGCGCTTAGTAGCGAACCTCCCACAGCGTCAGACCCTTCGCCGGAGCCGTCCAGCGAGCCACCGTCCAGATTGCCTCCGGCTCCAACTTGCCCCGGCCGATCTCGATCAGCGAGCCGGCGATGCGGCGGACCATCGAGCGAAGGAAACCGTCGGCGCTGACCGTGATCGCGATCGCTGCACCGTTGCCAACGACGTCGATCGCCGTGATCGTCCGCTCGGTCGAGCTCACTTCCGGACCGGCTACGGTGAAGATTGCGAAGTCGTGGCGGCCCTGCAACTGCTGCGCGGTTGTGTGCATCAGGGCAACATCGAGCGGCTGGGGGACATGCGCGCTCGTCTCCGCGGCGAAGACATCCGCGACTTCGTCGTTCCAGATCCGGTAGACGTAGGTCTTCGACTTCGTGATGAAGCGGCAGTGGAAGTCGTCCGCGACGCTCTCGACGCCGATCACCCGGATGTCGCGGGGCAACAGATCATTCAGGCCGCGCCGGAAACCGCGCATCTCGATGTCGAAGGGTGCGTCGAAATGTGCGCGTTGCGCCCGGGCATGGACGCCGGAGTCCGTACGGCCGGCCCCTTCGATGCGGATGGAACCACCGAACATGGTCGACAGCGCTTGCTCGATCACGTTCTGAATTGCAGTGGCATTCGTCTGCGACTGCCAGCCGGCGTAGCGCGTGCCGAGGTATTGAATCGTGAGGAGAAGACGCACGGAGGCGTTACTTCGTGCTCTCGATCTTGAGAATCGAGGCCTCGCTGAGATGCGATGCCGCCCCTTCGCCCTCGTAAACCAGCGACATCTCAACGCGCACAGGTTTCGTGCGAGGCGCAGACCTACCTTCGCCCGACATTTCCAAGGTCAGGTCGTCCATGTCCTCGTGGGAGATGGCGCATATGCTGCGCGGCAGCAGCATCGAAACCTTGTACTCCTTCTTGACCGGAGAGGCTTTGATGTCGGTGACGGCAAACTGAAGAAAATTGCTCGGAGATGAGAACTGCACGTTATTCAGACGGCTGCCCTGCATAACGATGGTGTGCAACTTCAATAGATCGTCCTTCATCCGTTCGATGAGGGCAGGATCTTGTGCGACGGGAGGCCTTTTCGGTTCGGGCGGGCTTCCAGCAAGCGATGCGTACCGGCAGAGCGTTGCGCTGTTCGCCGGCGGCTGCAGATGAGAGCGGAACGTGACGCGTGTGTCGTCGCCGCTTTTCCCGGCTTTGACGTCCAGTCCTTCCGCTTCGATGATGCCTTTAGGGGGTTGGGACCAATGGATCGTAACGCCCGCCTTCGCCAACAAAAAGGGCAGACGCTCGACGACTGTCTCCGGTGCAACGCTGGTAAGTACAGAGGTCTCCGAGGTCGTACCGTCAGTCCTGTAGTTCAGCTCGCAAGGGGGCTCTGCTGCCGCAAGCCGGCTCGCAAAGATGGCGATGAGAATGAGAGAAGCAGAGGCGGGAGGAATCCGTAGGCGCATCATGGCGGACAAAGGAACCTCAGCGCGAACAGGCTTAATCCCCCGGAGGAGCGGCGGATTACAATCGATCCGATGAAATACTGGCTGATGAAGTGCGAGCCCTCCGCCTATTCGATCGATGACCTGGCCCGCGACGGCACGTCGAGTTGGGAAGGCGTCCGCAACTATCAGGCGCGCAATTTCATGCGCGACGAGATGAAGACGGGCGACCGCGTCCTTTTCTACGCCTCGAACGCGGATCCTTCCGGCGTCACGGGCATCGCGGAGATCAGCCGCGAGGCCTATCCCGACAAGTTCGCCCGTCAGAAGGGGCATGACTACTACGATCCGAAGGCAACCGAGGAGAATCCGATCTGGTACATGGTCGACATCCGGTTCGTCGAGAAGTTCCCGCACATCGTTTCGCTCGAGACGTTGAAATCCGCGCCCGGCCTCGAGGAGATGGTCGTGACAAAGAAAGGCTCGCGTCTGTCGATCCAGCCGGTGACGAAGAGCGAGTTCGGTATCGTGCGCGCTCTGGGCCGCAGCAAATGACGCGATTCGAGATCGTCCCGGGCGACATCACGAAGCTGAAAGTCGATGCGATCGTGAACGCCGCCAACACGTCGTTACTTGGCGGCGGTGGCGTCGATGGCGCGATCCATCGCGCTGCCGGGCCCGAGCTTCTCGCGGCCTGCCGGCTCCTCAACGGCTGCGCAACCGGCGATGCGAAGATTACTCCCGGGTTCCGGCTCCCGGCGAAATACGTGATCCACACGGTAGGCCCGGTCTGGCATGGCGGGACACACGACGAGCCGGCGTTGCTTGCCTCGTGTTACCGGCGAAGCCTCGAGCTGGCGCTGGCGAACGACGTGCGGACGATCGCGTTCCCGGCGATCAGTTGCGGCGTCTACGGCTATCCGATCGATGCGGCGGCGGAGATCGCAGTCGGCGAGACATCACGCGTCCTTGCCGGCAACGAATTGATCGATCAGGTCCTCTTCGTTGCGTTCGGCGATGACGTCCGGCGCGCGCTGGAAAGCGCGCTGAGGCGATGAGGAGGGGCATGGGGTGTGGGGTGTGGGCGGTGGGAGAGAATCAAATGCGCGGTTGCCGTCGAAGCCATTCTCTGTCCCCGGATTGTCGCGATCGTTCCGTCCGGCTGCGCGGCGACCGAGGCGGCCAACGCATGACATTGCCCGTTGCTGTGTCTTGCCGCTGACACTCTTGTTTGCTGATCTCCCACGTTCCACACCCCACTCCCCACCCCCCGGTGCTACTCTATTTACAGCATGCCTAAGTTCTTCTTTTACGCCGGCACTGGTTTTTGCCTCTTTCTGGGGCTTTGTGCGGCCGCGGGGCTGATGTCGCAGGCGGAAGGCGGGCCGATGGTTTTCGCGGCGGTTCGCGGGACCTTCGTGTCGGGGACGAAAGCGGCGGCGTGGGCAATCATGGTTGCGTTGATCGCCGGCATCGCTACTGCCGCAATCCTCATCCGGATGGCGGCGCTTCTGGCGGCGCGTAATGTCTTCGGGGCGCTTTTCGCGCTGTTGGCGACGACGGCGTCGGTCGTCGCTCTTGCCTGGACGCTCCTTCTGCAGGCGCGCATGGTGATGCTCGTCCGCCATGGACTCGGATACGCGGAGCTGGCGCCGCTTCATTTCGCGGCACTGATGATGCTCGGCTGCTTCGTTTCGCTGGCCTTCCTGGCACTGCGTCCGTACTTCTCCGTGCAGGCAAGCCGGGTTCTCTCCGCGCTCGTTTTCCTGCCGTTCCCGCTCTACTGCCTGATCCTCGAGCAGGAGTTTTTCGTTTCGACGAAGCTCTCGCCGTTGCCTTCCGTTTCGCCGGCATCGAATGTCTTCTTCGGCGTTGTGGCCATCCTCTTTTTCGCGGTGGCCATGCACTGCGTCCGCCATCGGCACATGTTCATCGAGACGACCAATCTCCGTGAACTGCTCGACACGCGCGTCGATCGCACGGCCCGTCCCATCGGCGGCGTCGCATTCGGTTCGTAGGCTACAATCCGTCTTCCGTTCTTCGACTTTGCGTATCCCCGAGCGGCGATGCCGCGGTGGCCACAATGCTGTCTCTTGCCGTCACAACGTCACCCTACCTTTCTCAAGTCCAGATTGTGGTCTGGGCCGTCACGATCGTCGTCGGCGGGATAGGCGCCTACAAGGGCATCCGCGAGCTGCAGATGAGCACCGAGTCTCGGAAGACAGAGCTGCGCTGGAAGCAGGCTGCCGTAGCGCGCGACCTCCTGGGCGAAATTCATCACGGCTTCTATTCGTCGGCGGCGGTTCAGATGTTTGACTGGTGGGATTGCACGCGAAATTACTCCGTCAAGCATGACGGGATCGTCCTCGTGTCCGATGCTGGTGAAAAGGGCCTGATCGAGATCGCGACCGATGACATCCGCGCCGCGCTCGCGCTGCCGATGCACCAGCAGATCAACGAAAAAGAAATCTTCATCCGCGATTGTTTTGACTGGTTCTTTTACTACGTCGATCGGATAGACCAGTACGTCCTAAACGGCCTCGTGACCATCGAAGATGTCGCGGCCGTGTTCAATCATTACTCCAAGCTCATTCTCCGGGAGCGCGAGTTGTTCGAAGCCTTCATGAAGCAGCATGAATACCACTACGCCGTCCATTTCTTTCGGCGCCACCTCCCGTCGTACCTTCCGTCTCCCGATTCTTAGTCCGCTGGCGAACGGGCGCCGCGTAAGTTGCACGACCCGTCCCATCGGCGGCGTCGCATTCGATTCGTAGGCTACAATCCTCGGCATCCCATCCTCGGAGACCTCCATGAAGCTGCGTGTTCTGGCCGCGATCGCGGTCCTGTGCCTTGTTTCTGCGTTTGAAGCCAGCGGCGCCGATCTTTTGAACGATCTCCGCACGCCGTCGCTCAGTGAACCGGTCGCGGTGAACAACGTCACGCTCACGATTGGCCATCTGAAGCTGATGATGGCCAGCGGATCGGCTGCAAAGCTCAGCGCAGCCGGCGAGCCGGTGGGCTTCTTCTTCAAGGGCGCCGGCCGATTCGAATACGTGGCCGAGACGACCGAGATGCCGGTGGTAACGCGGAACGTGAAGAGCGACTCGCACGCCACTCTTGCCGGCGCCACGATCAGCGAAGACGTGACAGAGGCGATGGTGATGCTGGTTGGCGCCACCAGCCCTGACCTCGGCACTTCAACTGCGGGAACTTCGCTCGCGGATGACTTAAAGGCCCATCAGGCTGTCTTCAAATTCGCGCAGATCGAACCGGGAGAGCACTTGATCGCCGCACAGAAACTGGGTCTGCCGGGAGCGGCGGCGTACATCGAGATCGTCACGCCGAAGGACAAGCTGGTTTACCGGTACGACTCGGCTGATCTGCAGGAGGAGTCGCTGACGTCGGTGCATATCTGGAACAGCTATGTTTCTGACAAGACCCTCAGCGCCTATCTCTTCCCAACGATTCTATCGTCGCAGCCGGTGGGACGGGACGTGCGAGCGTACGCAAGGCCGGCGTTTACGATCACGGCGCTCGACTATTCGCTTACCACCGACGGCGATAACGCGAAGCTGGAGATGACGGAAACGATCGCGCCACGCTTCGGAGGCCAAAGGGCATTTCGTTTCAACCTCGATACGGAGCTAATCGTCGTCGCCAACAAACCGGCTCGAAGAATCAATGTCCGGTCCGTGGTCGATGAGCAGGGAAAGCCTGTTTCCTTCGCGCACGAAATCGACAATCTCCTCGTCGTGCTGCCGGCGGCGGCGACACAGCCGTTCAAGCTGAAGTTCGTCATCGACGGCGACTTTCTGTTCCGCGAGGAAGGAGACAACGCCTGGCAACTCGTCAACTTTGCCTGGTATCCGAAGTCGCGCAACTGGGCCGGAAACTACTCCACGGTTCACTCGCTGATCAAGGTCAGAAAGCCGTTCATCCCGATCGCGCCAGGTACCTTGATCGCTCGGAAGGAAGAGGGCGATTACAACGTCGTCGAGAACGTCGTCGAGAAGCCGATCGCGTTTCCGATTGTCGAAGGTGGCAAGTACCACATCTTCGAGGAGAAGCGGGACGATAGGACCGTCCGCGTCGCCACGTACGGAATCGCCAGCGAGAAGGGTGCGAAGACCCTCATCGGTATGACCTTCGGCTTCATCGAATACTACGAATACTTTCTCGGGCCGTTCCCGTGGAAGGAGTTCAACATCATCCAGGTCAATACCTACGGTTATGGGCAGGCGCCCGACGCCACGATGTTCATCACAAATGAGGCCTTCAACCCGCTCAAACCCTCGGACGAAGACTATACGATGTCCGCGGAGCAGTACTTCTCGCAGGGAATCAACGAGCGCATTGCCCATGAGATCGCGCATCAATATTGGGGATCCGCGGTGAAGATGCCGAGTCCGGAAGAGCAATGGCTCACGGAGACGTTCGCCGAATACTCAGCCGGCTTGCTCCTGAAGAAGTTCAAGGGCGATGCGGTCTTCAACCGCATGATCAATTCATGGCGTGCCAGAGCGACGCAGGCGGCCGCCATCGCGCCGATCCCGTACGCGAATCGGATCGGTGGCGATCGCTTCATGGCCAGGGCTGCCAGAACGCAACTGCTCTACGACAAAGGTCCTCTCCTGCTCGCGGCCATCCACAAGCAGCTCGGCGACGAGAAGTTCCTCACGTTCCTGAAGTCGTACACGAAGTCCTTCCAGGGAAAGTTCGGAACCACCGCCGATGTGGCCGGCCTTCTCGGGTTCATGACGAAGCAGGACTGGAAGCCGTTCTTCGACCAGTACTACTGGGGTCTGGCCATGCCGCAGTAGCTGCGGCGAGTCTACGAGCCGTAGAAAAATCACGCCCTCAGCTGCGAGTGCACAGACCTCGTTGCCAATTGCAGCGGCCGGGCGGCTAAACTCCGGGCGGCGCCCTCATGTCGTTCGCTCACCTCCACCTTCACACCGAGTACTCCCTCCTCGACGGTGCCAGCCGGCCCGAAGAGCTCGCGAAGCGTGTCGCGAAGATGGGCATGCCGGCCTGCGCCATCACCGACCACGGCAACATGTTCGGCGCGGTCGAGTTCTACAACGCCATGAAGAAGGAGAAGGTGAAGCCGATCATCGGCTGCGAGATGTATGTCGCCTACGGCTCACGCTTCGACAAGGCAGGGGTTGAAGACGGTCAGGCCGACGCCGGCGCGAACAATCACCTCATCGTTCTCGCCGCGAACAACGAGGGTTACAAGAACCTCGTCAAGCTCGTCTCGGCGGGATACACCGAGGGGTTCTATTACAAACCGAGGATCGACAAGGAGTTGCTGCGCGAGCATCGCGAAGGGCTGATCGTTCTCTCGTCGTGCCTGAAGGGGGAGGTCTCGCAGAGCCTTGCGGGCGGCAACCTCACCAAGGCCAAAGAGGCCGCGCTCCAATACAAAGACATCCTCGGCGCCGACAACTTCTTCCTCGAGATTCAGGACCACGGCATCCCCGACCAGCAGAAGATCGTGCCGATGATGGCCAGGCTGGGTGAGGAAACCGGGCTGCGTCTCGTCGCCACCAACGACTCGCACTACCTCTCGAAGGACGATGCCTTCGCGCACGAAGTTCTCCTCTGCATCGGCACGGGCAAGACGCTCGGCGACGAGAAGCGGATGAAGTTCTACAGTGACGACTTCTACGTCAAGAGTCCCGACGAGATGCGCCGTATCTTCAGCGGCTACGGCGAAGCGCTCGACAACACCGTGAAGATCGCCGAGCGCATCAATGTCACGCTCGACGTCAAGGGCTATCACCTGCCGAATTTCCCGGTGCCGGAGGGGAAGGATCTGGCGGGTTACTTCGCCGAGGTAGCGCGCGCGGGGCTGGAGCGGCGGTTGAAGGCGGCGGCGCCGCTCTTCGCCGCGAAGAAGAAAAAACACGAGGTGCAGGCGTACCACGACCGCCTCGAGAGCGAGATCGACATCATCCGTACGATGGGATTCCCGGGCTACTTTCTCGTCGTGTGGGACTTCATCAAGTACGCGAAGGACAACGGCATTCCGGTCGGACCGGGCCGTGGTTCCGGTGCCGGATCGCTCGTCGCCTATTCGATGGGCATCACCGACGTCGATCCGCTTGACTACGACCTCCTCTTCGAGCGCTTCCTCAATCCCGAGCGCCTTTCGATGCCCGACATCGACATCGACTTCTGCATGAACCGGCGCGGCGAGGTAATCGAGTACGTGCGCCGCAAGTACGGCGCGGACAAGGTCGCGCAGATCATCACGTTCGGAACGATGGCGGCCAAGTCCGTCGTGCGCGACGTCGGCCGCGTCCTCGGACTGCCGTACGGCCTCGTCGACAAAGTGGCCAAGACCATCCCCACGGGGCCGGACGTAACGCTGCCGACCGCGGCGAAGGACTCGCCGGCGCTCATCGAGGCGATGAAGAACGATCACGAGGTCGAGCGGATCATCGAGATCGGCTCGCGGCTGGAAGGTCTTTCGCGTCACGCCGGGATGCATGCCGCGGGCGTCGTCATCACGCCGGAGCCGGTCACGAACTATGTGCCGCTCTACCGCACGAACCGCGATGAAATCGTGACGCAGTACGACATGCGCATCGTCGAGAAGATGGGTCTTCTCAAGATGGACTTCCTCGGTCTGCGCACACTCACCGTGATCGACGACGCCATCAAGTCGGCGAAGGCAGTCGAGGGTGTGACGATCGACATCGAGACGCTCCCGCTCGACGATCCCGAGGTCTTCCGGCTGTTCCAGGAAGGGCGAACGAAGGGCGTGTTCCAGTTCGAGTCGGGTGGCATGGTCGATCTCCTGCGCAAGTCGCGGCCGACGCGCTTCGAAGATCTGGCGGCGCTCAACGCGCTCTATCGCCCCGGCGCGCTCGATGCCGGCATGGTCGACGAGTTCGTGCGCCGCAAGAACGGACTGTCGAAGGCGAAGTACCTCGTGCCGGCGATGAAGGGAATCCTGGAAGAGACGTACGGCGTCATCGTCTACCAGGAGCAGGTCATGCAGATTGCCCAACAGGTGGCCGGCTACTCCCTCGGACAAGCCGACTTGCTGCGCAAGGCGATGGGCAAGAAAGACGCCGCGGTCATGGCGGCGGAGCGCGATAAGTTCGTCACCGGCGCAGTCGCCAAAGGCATCGACAAGAAGAAGGCGAACGATCTGTTCGACTACATCGAGCCCTTCGCGCGCTACGGCTTCAACAAGTCGCACTCGGTCGCCTACGCGCTCGTGGCCTGGCAGACAGCGTGGCTCAAGGTTCATTTCCCGCGGCACTTCATGGCAGCGCTGATGACGTCGGAAATGGACCGCACCGACTTCGTCGTGAAGTTCATCAACGAAGCGTCGCAGATGGGCATCCGCATTCTGCCGCCCGACATCAACGAATCGAATTACGCCTTCACCGTCGTCGGCCCGAACATCCGCTTCGGACTCGGCGCCGTGAAAGGGGTGGGAGGCAGCGCGATCGAATCGATCCTCGAAGCGCGGCACCGGAAGGGGAGGTTCGCGTCGCTCCTTGACTTCTGCGAGGCTGTCGACCTTCGCGCCTGCAATAAGAAGGTGATCGAAGCGTTGATCAAGTCGGGCTCGTTCGATTTTCTCGGCACGCCGCGCAAGGTCCTGTTCGAGACGCTCGAGAACACGGCCGACTCCGCGCAGCGCGCCCGGGAAGAGAAGGAGCGCGGCCAGTCATCGCTCTTCGGCGGCATGATGGCTGCGCCGGCGCCGCCACCTTTGCCATCGGCGCAAGCGGCCGCGTTGCACAAACTCGCCGAATGGTCCGACGACGAGAAGCTGCGCTTCGAAAAGGAAACCCTCGGCTTCTACATCACCGGACATCCGCTCAACAAATTCGCGGACGAGCTGAGCATATTCGCCAACGCCACCACAGACACACTTCATCAACATATTGACGAGATCGTGAACATCGGTGGCATCGTCTCGCAGATCAAGAAGTCGAAGATCAAGAAGGGACCGAATGAAGGGAAGCTGATGGCGAAGTTCATCCTCGACGATCAGCGAGGCTCGGTCGAGGTGGTGGTCTTCTCCGATCTCTACTCGAAATACGCGAAGTGGCTCGACAATGGGATCGCCGTCCTGCTCACCGCCGCGGTCAAGGACACGGGCGGCATGCAGGCCGGCCGCAGCGCCGCGCTGCAGTCCGCGGAGCAGCACGCACAGCGCGCCGACGACGAGTACGCGCACGTCTCCGGCTACGACGTGAGCGAAGACGATGTCGAGGACGACCGCGATCCGAAAGAGATCGAGGCGGAGAAGTACGGGGACCGCGCGAACAATCTGGGTTTGTTCGGGGGGGTGGGGAGTGGGGAGTTGGGTGTGGCAGCAGAGTCTCCAATTCTCGATGACGAGGCGCTGGACGACTCGTCTTCGATCAGCGACACGCGATTCACGACTCCCGACGATGACGATTTATCTCCCACCCCCGACACCCCACTCCCCACCCCCGACGAAACGAATTTCGCCTCCCACGCCGCCACCTTTCACGAAGCGCCGATCACGCCCGAGCTCAACGCGCTCGAGATCGTTCCGCTCGACGGGATTCGCGACAAGAAGGTGAAAGAGATCGCGCTCGAGGTCGCCTATCCGCGCATGACGGAGGAGACGGTGCGCAAGATCCGCGAGATCGTGGATGAGCATCCGGGCGAGGTCCCGCTGACGATCTCGATCGTCGAATTGCCGCAGTCGCTCATCGACAACTCGCCGAGGGGCGAAGTGAAGCTGCGCGTCAATCAGCACTTCCGCGTGCAGCCCGGCGCGTCGCTCACGGCAAAGCTATTGCAGGTTCACGCCACAGCTAAGTACGTCTTTTGATGATCCGCAATGCTCTTCTTCTCGCGCTGACTGCCGCCCTGCTTCTTCCGCTCCCCGCACAAGCGACGGTCGGTTGCTGCAACTTCTGCCCCGATCAGTACGAGCAGGAAGGGCCGTATCCGTACTTCGAAGTGATCCGCACGCAACGGCAACTGCTCGACCAGGACGTCGTGGCCGGCGCCGGTTGGAAGCGCATCTTCGAGAGCTGCTCGCAGGTGAATCGCGTGAACGTGACGGCGTCGCAGGACGCAACAGTGGTGGTCCGCGCATTCCTGCAGCTCAACAATCAGACCACTCCCGGCGTCGACGTCGAATACCGATGGCTGCTCGACGATGTTCCGGTCGGCGCGGTGTTTCACTTCCGCGTCGGACTTGCTGGGTTCCCTCATGGCGACGACATCAACATCGTTCTCCCGAACGTCGCCGCCGGTGCGCACCGTGTGGCCATCGACGCGCGCGTTCTTGCGGAAAGCGGGACCATCAAGTTCCGCCTGATGTTCGTGACCGCGCAGGGATTTCCGTCGCAGCATTTTCCCGGCGCGTCGCTCATCTCCGATCGCGCGGTCACGATCGGTACGGATTGGACGATGGTGGGTACGAAGTTCGCGGTTGCGCCAGCCGAGGAGGCGAGGTTGTATCTGCAGAGTTATGTGGCGGCAGATGCAAAGAGCACCATCGACTTTCGTTACGTCGTCGACGGCTTTCCGATGGAGCCCTTCACGGTCGTGATGCCGGAAGGTGGCGGCCTCGCGTTGTGGGATCACTTTGCCGATATTCTCGATCCCGGCTCCCACCCCGTTCACCTCGAAGCGCGCGGAGACTCCGCCGCCACGATCTCGATGACGCAGGTCGAAGCAGCTACCGCGCCCGCAACGTACAGCAGTTATCTCCTTCCATGGAGTGACATCGACGCAGTCGGTTCGCTCGGCGACGCGCATCAGCCGTTGAACTGCCTGATCCTCTCGGCCGCTGGCGCGGGCGGGACGGGCGGGTTGGGGGGGACGCCGGCGTGCGGCAAGTACCAGTTGCTGCTCGATTCGCAGCTCGATGCCGCTGGAGCGTCGGACGACTACGCGATTTTCGGAGATGGCTACGTCGAGATCGAGAACCGCAGCGCTACCAGCGGCATCGTGACGCTGACGGTGGAGGCGATCTACGAAGATGCGAGCGCAGCGTTCTGCAACACGCTCATCGACACACCCAACAGTCTGTGCGCCAATCCGCTTCAGTGCTCGACAGCCGACTTCACGATCTCCGAGTTCACGGTGCTTCCGGGACGCACACAGAAGTTCTTCTACGTCGATCCCGTGCATTGGGGATCGTCGAAGCCGAACCACATCCGGCTCTGGGCGCGTTCGCAGGATGGTTGCGGCGCCGCCCCCGTCGATCTCGTCTTCGGTCACAGCCGCCTCGGCCTGCAGCTCGTTCCCGCGGGAGTGGGCTCCTGCTTCTCCGCGCGTGCGCAGGGACGCGCCGCGGCGCCCGCGCTTACCGTCGTGGCGTCGGCAGGGAAGGCGGTGTTGCAGTGGCAGTCGCCGGAATCGATCAACGGCTCGTGGGAAATCCTTCGCGCGACGGATCAGGGCTCATTCAGCTTGATCGCTCGTAACCCGAGTGGGTTGCGAACGCTCACCGACACGACGGTGAAGCCCGGCGTCGCCTATCGATACGAAGTGCGCGCGTACGCGGTGTCCACCGATTTCGCGGTGGGATCCTCCTATGTATGCGGCGGGCTATCGAACGAGATCCGAGTCGTCGTTCCTCCAGTTGCGCCGCGGAAGCGGGCCTCCGGACATTGACGGCCATGCGATCCTGAGCGGCGAGGAGACGCTCATGGCCGACGCAACGCAGTCCTTTTCCAATCATCGCCGGTTCTTACCGTTGTTTCACTTCGTCGCCCTTCCGCTGCTGATCATCAATCTGATCATCCGAATCGTCTACGCGATCATGCATCGCGGCGCGCGGCTGGTGTGGTGGGAGATCGCGTTCGCGCTTGCGCTGGTTTTGCTCGCGCTTACGACGCGGCAGATGGTGCTCACCGTTCAGGATCGCTTGATCCGGCTCGAAGAGACGCTGCGCCTGCAACGCTGTCTTCCGGAAGATCTGCGCGGCCGCATTGGCGAGCTTTCCAGCAGTCAGTTGATCGGTCTTCGTTTCTGCGGCGACGACAGCGAGTTGGCCGCTCTCGTGCGCTCCGCGGTCAACGGCGAGTTGAAAGGCCGCGAAGACATCAAGAAGCAGATCAAGACCTGGCGGCCCGATACGATGCGGGCGTGACGGCTGATCCGCAGATGACGCAGATGAGACGCAGATGAGAAAGTAACGGCCTTTATCTGCGTCTAATCTGCGTCATCTGCGGATCAAAATCCGCAGCGCTTCCTCGAACCCTTCGAGGTCGTCGGGCAGAACGGCCACTGCGTCGATCGTTTTTCGGATGCCGGCGAGGCCGGTGGCGATCGCGGGGGCATCGAGGCGGATGAGCAGGCGAGGCTCGTCCAGCAGCGCGACCTTCAGCACGCCTTTGCGTTTCCAATCCGATTCGGAGCGAATGGGCTCGATCGACGCGATGGTGTTTAGCGGAATGGAGATGCTCCATCGGAATCCGAAGCGCACGTGCAGCGACTGTTCATCGATCGTGATCGGACGTAGCCGCATGGCGTGATAGTCGCCGAGGAGCCAGATCGCGCCGTAGAGATCGAGAAGGGTTACGACCCAGGCGGTGCGGACAGACCACGCCTGGAGCAGCAGATGAACGCCGATCGACTCGGCTGTGATCAGCACCAAGATGCAGATGAGCACCGTGTCCCAGCCGCTGCGTTTGTAGATGCTGAACCCGGGCGCGGCACGCTTTCTCCAGCAGAAGAGGCCGTAGTAGATCGAGCTGATTTCGAGCGCAACGAAGCCTGCGACGGCGCCGTCACCGAACAACTGGCGCGTGATCTGCGCGATCCGCGTGGGAACGTCGCTATCTTCGGCTGCCGCGCTGCGAGCCCGCATCAGCCGGCGCGCCACCATCCACAGAGTCACGAGATCGAGCGGCGCGGCGACGTAGCCGAGTTGCTGGGCGAAGTGATGCTGCCCGGGAGGCACGATGCGCGATGCGATGCCGACAGCGATCACGAACAGTGGGATCAGCGTCATCGGCCGCATCACGCCGGTGCGCACGAAAAGGAACCAATAGATCAGCGGAATGGAGATGCCGAGGTCGAAGGTGAGACCCCAGGCCAGAACGTCGGGATGCGTCGCGTACACCTGCGACCGCACCAGCAGGATTGCGATCGCGGTGTACGCAATCGCGCCTACGCTGAAGAGGCGAAGCGGTTGTGCGGTGCGGACTCGTTCCATGTTGATTGGTTCTACGTTCAGGATGCGGATGGGTTTTGGATAAAGAGATCAGAGACAAGAGACAAGAGACAAGAGACAAGAGACAAGAGACAAGAGACAAGAGACAAGAGACAAGAGACAAGAGACAAGAGAC
>DATLVW010000055.1:0-2034 GCA_035577085.1 Thermoanaerobaculia bacterium | reverse complement strand
TGCGCGCTTCTCTTCGGCACGTGCTCGTGCGGCCGCTTGGCGTGCAGATTTCGCTTCCTGCTCGGCGCGTTGCTGTTCGCGTATCGCAATGACGGCGGCACCCCCGGCAAGCAGCGAGACCAGCAGCAGTACGGCCGCCGCACTGAACATGACGCGGGATGCAAGCGTTCGCTTTCGTGTCACACGCAGCGCATCCCGTACCGCCGTCACCGTCGAAGCCGACACGGCGTCCGCAACATCACTCACCCAGACCAGCTCGCGGTCGCGAATCGATTCCCACGGAATTTCGGGCTGCTCTTCGGGAATGTCGCCTTCAGCTTCGCGAATCACGATCGGAACAATCGGACGCTTCGTGGCGGCGAATGTACTCACCTCCATCGCCACGAACGTCGAAGCGCGCGCGGCTTTGGTGCTGACGAGAGCGAGCACGCTGCTTCGGCGCAACGCGGCGCGCAGCGTTCCGCTGAGCGGGTATCCGGCCGGCAACTCGTTCTCATCGAGAAAGCACGAGAGGTCCATCTCTTCGAGCTCCGTTGCGAGACCGCGGCCGAACGCTGCGCCATCACCGCGGCTGTAGGAGATGAACACGTCGTATCCGAATAGATGGTCAACCGCGGCGCGAAGCCCGGTGTGCCGTGCGCGACCGGTGGTCATAGCAAATACAATAGCGCACATCTCCCGCGTTTCCGCTGAGCTTCCACGGGCGTAGCCTTGGCAGTTCGTCACACTCACACGACGTCTGCACCTTGCGAGGCGCGGCAAGTTCGTACGTCGTATTGCGGAGCCCAACTCGCTCAATTCATACAACTTATCCGACAGCCTATTGCTTGTGAAAATACAGCGACCTCCCGCCCGTCACGGAGGAGAAGGGGGCGGTTCTTCCGACAGGGCCGTTGACGGGGAAGAGCCCCCTGAAAACCTCACGCTGCTATGCTAACCACCATGCCAGCACCGCTCTGTTTCGTTCTCATGCCCTTCGGCGACAAGACCGATGCCGCCGGCAAGATCATCAAGTTCGATGAGGTGTACAAGCAGGTCATCCAGCCGGCGATCTCCGACGCCGGGATGATGCCGATCCGCGCCGACGAGGAGCTGACGCGAGGCATGATCCACAAGCCGATGTTCGAGCGGTTGATCCTCTGCGACTTCGCGGTCGCGGATCTCACCACCGCGAACGCCAACGTGTTCTACGAGCTCGGCGTCCGGCACGCGGTGCGGCCGGGAGCGACCGTGCTGCTTTTCGCGGCCGGAGGCAGATTGCCGTTCGACGCGGCGCCGCTGCGCTCGGTCCCGTACGATCTCTCCGATACGGGCGTCCCTGCGGATGCAGCGACGGCGCGCGCCGAGCTGACGAAACAACTGAAGCACATCCGTGAGGCACGCGACGACGACAGTCCAATCTTCGACTTGCTCAAGCCTTTCCCCTCCGCCATCGACCACCTGAAAACGAATACATTTCAGGATCAAGTCGCGCTCACGCAGCAGATGGAGGAGCAGCTGCGCAGCGCCAAAACAGCCGATGAGCTGAAGACGTTCGAAGCGAATCTCGGCGCGCTCGACGGAGTCGAGTCCGCGATCCTCGTCAAGTTGTTCCTTTCCTATCGCGACGCCAAGGCCTGGCAGTCCATGATCGATCTCGCCGCCGCCATGCCGGAACCGCTACGGCGCACGGTCATGATCCGCGAGCAACTCGGCCTTGCCCTGAACCGCGCCGGGAAGAGCGACGACGCGGAGCACGTGCTGACGACGCTGATCCAGGAACGCGGCGGCAGCAGTGAGACCTACGGGATCCTGGGCCGTGTCTACAAGGATCGGTGGCAGAAGGCCACGAACAACTTCATTGCCAAGGGCGAGCTCAATCGCGCCATCGACGCCTACCTCAAAGGCTTCGAATCCGACTGGCGCGACGCGTTTCCCGGCGTCAACGCTGTGACATTGATGGAGGTGCGCAATCCGCCTGACCCGCGACGGCTCGACATTCTGCCCATCGTGCGTTACGCCGCGTCGCGCCGCGTCTCCGCGGGAAGCCCGGAC
>DATLVW010000054.1:0-2621 GCA_035577085.1 Thermoanaerobaculia bacterium | reverse complement strand
ACCAGCATGATGTTCGTGATGACGATGCCGCCGACGACGAGCGAGATGCCGGAGATGAAGATCATCACAGCGAAGCCGGCGGCAGTGATGCTCTTCCACAGTGTCTGCAGTGCCTCGGCGGAAACGACGCCGAACGGATCGTCCGAGCGAAACCCGGTCTTGCGCCGGCTGCGCATCACAACGCGCACTTGATCGAGTGATTTCTCGAGTCCTGGAACTCCGCCCGCCGCCCGCACAAAGAGATTCAAGCCGCCTCTCGTACCAAAGGCCTTCTGGTAGGCCGAAAGCGGCATGTAGAGCTGGCTGTCCTGACTTCGCCCGAGGACCGAGCCCTGCTTTCGCAAGAGTCCGATCACGCGCGCCGGATGGCCGGCGATGTGAATCGTGCGTCCGAGGGGATCGAGCTTGCCGAACAGCTCATCCTTCACGTCCGACCCGATCACGGCCACCATCGCGGCATGCTCATCCTCGGTTCGCGTAAAGAACCGTCCCTCTTCGATATCGACGTTGTTGATCTCTCCGATGTTTGCAGTCCCGCCCTGGATCCGAACGCCGCCGAGTTTTTGCGAGCCGTTCTTGACGGTCATGCGCGTGTTTTCCTGCGCCCCCACCGCCGCGCAGCGCGTGCACTGCTGGCGGATGGCCTCGTAGTCGTGCCAGTCGATCTTCTTGCGCTTCACCGCGATGAGGAATTGCTCGCGGCTGGTGATGATCCCGAATTGCGTGACGATGTAAACGTCCGGGCTGAGCGTGAACACTTTCTCAGCGATGTACGCGTTGAGTCCGGAGATGATCGAGACAACCGAGATCACCGTCATGACGCCAATGATCACGCCAAGCAGCGTCAGGAAGCTGCGAAGCTTGTGCGCGGCAAGGGCGGCGACAGCGATGCGGAGGGTGTCCATGGTTTTGGTGTCGGGGGTCGCTGGTCGGGGGTCGGGGGTCGGAGCGGAGACTGAGTTTTCTCTCCGACTCCCGACTCCCGAACCGCGACCCCCGCAACTAGCTCTTCTTGTCTCCGCTCGTCCCTTCCCCTTCCTTCTCTTTCTGCTCCTTCACTTTCGTCCCATCCTTGATCTCCCGCAACGCGCGGAACGGGCCGGTCACGATCTGCTGCCCTTCTTTCGCGCCGCTCACGAGCTCGATCATGCTGTCGCCGGAAAGACCCGTCTTCACCGTCTCGAACTTCACCGTCCCGTTCTGGTGGACGAAGACTCCTTCCTCGTCCTGCGGCTTGCCGGGCGTACTGCCCGGTTTCTCGCGCACGACGAGCGCCTGAATCGGGATCGCCAGCGCTTTCGACCGCGTGCCGGTGATGATGTCGGCTGACGCTGAGAATCCCGGCCGCACACCCGGCGGCGGATTCTCCACCTGAATCTTGACCTCGAAGTTCACGGCTTCGGTGCTGCCGCTCGCGGTGACGCCATTGCGTTTAATGGGGCTCGACGCCACCTCGGTGACCAGGCCCGGGAACGTCTTGTTCGGATAGGCGTCGATGGTGACGCTGGCGCGCTGGCCGACTTTCACGGACGGCACGTCCGTCTCATCGACCTCCATCACCGCTTCGACGACGCTCATGTCGGCGATCGTCATGAGCACCGTGCCGGCGTTGTTCATCGTGCCGATCACGGCCACTTCGCCCTCTTCGACAGGAAGTGCGGTGACGATGCCGGCCATCGGCGCGCGCATGGTGGTTTTGGAGAGCGTGTCGCGCGCCGCATTGAGGTTCTCGCGCGCCTGGCTGATGCGCTGCTCGAGCGCCATCACATTGGCGCGCGCGGAATCACGCGAGCTTTGTGCACGATCGAGATCGGCGCGCGGAATGATCTTCTGATCGTAGTTCTTCTGGGCGCGCTGGAAGTCCTGATCCGCGGCGATGGCCATCGCCTTCGCGGCGTCGCGGTCCGAGAAAACGGCTTGCAGCGCGGCATCGGCGCTTCGAGCCGTCGCGGCGAGCTGCTTCTGATCGATCTGCAGGAGGAAGTCGTCCTTCTTCACGACGTCGCCCTCGCGCACGGCGAGGTTGATGACCTGACCCATCACGTTCGCGGAGAGATCGACTTTGCGTTTCGCATCGATCCGCCCGTTCGCCGAAACCTTGCTGGTCAGATCTTGCCGCTGCACTTTGCCGAACGTGACGGGCGTGACGTCCTTGCCGCGCTGCGACACAAATCCGGCCGTGACCACGCCGACGATGACCAGCGCGACAACTCCGATGATGATCTTGGTACGACGCCGCATGAAGATCTCCTTGGTGGAAGAGCTATACGGTAACGCAGTCGCGGAGTTGCGGCGCGCCGGGCGATTGAAGGAATCGCCGCCCCGGCGGCGACCGGGTTGCCCCGCGTTTACTCAACGAACCGTAAACTAGCGGTACTCATGCGCGCGCCGCTCGCCATTCTTCTCCTCTTCGCCGCCACATCGGTCAGCGCAGCGATCGTCGACGACTTCGACGACGTCGCGAAATGGACTGCGGCTCCCTCCGACGGCGTGTCGCTCAACCTGGTTTCCGATCACGGCGCGATGCGGATGGATTTCGACTTCCGCGGTCACGGCGGGTGGGCGGCGGCACGGCGGCATTTCGATATCGCGCTGCCGGACAACTATCGCTTCGCCTTCCG
>DATLVW010000053.1:0-8502 GCA_035577085.1 Thermoanaerobaculia bacterium | reverse complement strand
CGCCCGGACGCGCCGCGGACAATGCGTCAGCGGCGTTCACGAGCACTGCCTCGACCGTTGTCGGGTCGTAATCGCCGTGGTGACACTCCATCGCGTGGATGATCTCGCGCTTTTCGCCGTACTTCTCCAGCACCTGGCGTCCCAGCTCGAGATGCGTCCCTTCCATCTCGCGGTCGATCGACTTGCCGATGTCGTGCAGCAATCCGCCGCGTTTTGCGATCGTGTCATTGACGCCAAGCTCGACGGCCATGAGTGCGGCCAACTGCGCCACTTCGAGCGAGTGCATCAGCACGTTCTGTCCGTACGAGGTGCGATAACGAAGCCTGCCGAGGAGCCGGAGAACCTCGGGATGGATATCGGTGATGCCGAGCGAGAAGGCCGCGGCCTCCCCTTCCTCGAACAGCTTCTGATCGAGCTCCTGGCGAACCTTCTCGACCAACTCCTCGATGCGGGCCGGATGGATGCGGCCGTCCTGCATGAGGCGTTCGAGCGAGATGCGCGCGATCTCGCGGCGAATCGGATCGAACCCGGACAGGATGACCGCTTCCGGCGTGTCGTCGACGATCAGATCGACGCCGGTGGCCAGCTCGAGCGCGCGGATATTGCGCCCTTCGCGGCCGATGATGCGGCCCTTCATGTCTTCGCTTGGGAGATCGACGACGGAGACGGTGTTCTCGGCGACGTAGTCGGAGGCCATGCGCTGGATGGCCATGCCGAGGATCTTGCGGGCCTTGAGGTTACCGTGCTCGTTTGCCTCGGTCTCGATGCGCTTGATGATCTGGGCCGCGTCGAGCTTGGCCTCATTCTCGATGCCTCGGATCAGCTCGCGCTTGGCCTCATCCATGGTCAGACCCGCAACCTGTTCGAGCTTGTGGCGTTGCGCCTCGATCAACTCGCCGAGCTCTCCTTCGCGTTGTTCGAGAGTTTTCTCGCGGCCATCGATGGCGCGGTCGCGCTTCTCGACCTCGGCCATGCGCGAATCGAGCTGCTGCGTTTTCTTGTCGAGGTTCTCTTCCTTCTGCTGCAGGCGCTTCTCGCTGGTTTTCAGCTCGTCGTTGCGCTGCTGCGACTTGCGGTCGAAGTCCGACCGCATCTGCAGAAGTTTTTCCTTGACCTCGAGGTCGGCTTCCTTGCTCTTCGACTCGGCGGCCTTGCGGGCATCCTCGAGGATGCGGTCAGCGTTCCGGCGTGCTTCGTCGATCTGCGCGGCGCCGCGCTTACGGTAAACGGCTGCCCAGAGAGCGGCGAGCACGACTGCGCCCGCAACGCCGATGAGCACTGCAATCACATATCCATTGATATTCAAACTGCCTCCCCTGTTCCGGGAGGCTTGCGCGCTTCTGTCGTCAGGAAATTTCGGAGGACCCCGCCTGAGCCGTGTGTTGGATTCTTACTTGAACCTGCAGAAACAGGTTGGGCGCTCTACCCGTGCCGTTTAGGCTACCGTCTCCATATTCCGAATGTTGCCACTCGGAAGGACGGCGTGCACGCGACCCGAAGACGCGAGCACCCGAAGTAAGAAAAAAGCATCGGTTCAAGAGTTAGATCGTTCATCACGAACTCTGCAGGGACTCCGAAAACTGCCTGTCTGAAAACATGAGGCTCAGGTGATGATCTTCCCGAGCCGCTCCGACATTTCCTCTGTTTTCTCGATCCAGATACCGACCGCGTTGTCGCGCTCTTTCCGGAATCGGGAAAACTCATCGGCGATATTGAGAGCCGCCAGGATGGCGATTTTCATGGGATCGACCGTAGCGACCTGCGCTGCGACCTCGCGCATCCTGGAATCGACGAACCGCGCAAGCTCCGTTAAATAGTTCGGGTCTCCCTCCCCACGAACGTTGTACGTCTGACCAAAGATCTCGACCGTAGTGGTCGAGTCGTATTCACCGTTCATCGGAAAAATTTACCTTAGAACAAGCGAGGATTATAGCAGCAGACGGATGCGCGTGCGATTCTCCTTCGCGTTCTTCGCGGCTTCGCGTGACACCTGCTCACGCGAAGCCGCGAAGACGCGAAGGATCAAGGAACTGTTCATTGACTTACGCTGAATTACCGCCTAAGTTAGTCATGCGACTTCCCCCATGGCCGTACACGCTCGTACTCTCGACTCGCAGTTTCAGCTCCTTCAAACCTCGATCTCAACCCCGGCAAGGACTCCACGAGTGGTGGAGTCGGCCCTCCGCCCCCTCCCCGACCCACCTCCCATCCCGCCCGGCGAACATGACGCCATCCGCAACCTGCGCGCGAGCCTCGAGGCATCGATCGCGTCGAAGCTGACCAGCGGCTCGGAACTGATTCGCGCTCTGGCTCGTCAGCGACGCGAAGAGATCCTTCCCACGACCATCGAGCCGCTCGATGCGCTCCTCGGCGGCGGATTGTCGCGCGGCAAGATGACGGAGATCGCCGGACGCGGAACGCGCTTCTCGATCGTCATTGCCGCGCTTGCCGCCGCCACCAGCATCGGCGAAGCAGCAGCCCTCATCGATGCCGGCGATTGCTTCGATCCGCAACTCGCGGAAGCGGCCGGCGTCGATCTGCAGCGACTCCTTTGGGCTCGTCCGCGCACGATGAAACAGATGGTGACGGCCGCGGAGATGCTCGGCGCCACCGGCTTTCAGCTCGTCATCGTTGATATGGCGACGCGACGTCCCCCCGGCCGGCGCGTGCCCGACGCCGCCTGGGTCCGCCTGGCCCGCGTCGCCGAATCGCACGGCGCGACGATCCTCGTCTCCGCCCCCTACGCCCTCACCGGCACAACCTCGGAAGCAATGATCCTCGCGTACGCAGCGCACGCGCGATGGCTGGGCCGAGGGAATGCGCCGCGCGTTCTGGCTGGAATCGAGACGCGGCTGAAACTGGAGAAGCATCGTCGCATGCGGCCAGGGCAGAGCGTCTCGGTCTTCTTTCGGTGTGAGGAGGCGATACGCGGGGGTCGTGAGTCGGGGGTCGGGAGTCGGATACAAAACCCGAATACATCCTCGCCCTCCGCTTCACAACTTCAAGGTCGCGATCCGCTCAAAGCTTTCTCCGACTCCCGCCTCCCGACCTGCGACACCCGCAAAGCCTCATGACTCGCCTTGCCTGTTTCTACGTCCCGATGTTTGCGCTGGCGGCGCGGCTGCGCAGTGAGCCCGATCTGCTCCACGAAGCGGTCGGCATCGTTGAAGGGAACGGCAACAACGCACACATCGTCGCCGCCACGAGAAGGGCACGTCAGAAAGGCATCCATCCGGGACTCTCGCTCACGCAGGCTCGCTCGCTCCTCCCAAAGCTGATCGCCCGCGGCCGTGACGCCGAATGCGAGCGCACCGCGCAGGAAGCGCTGCTCGAAGTCGCTGAATCCTTCTCGCCGCGCGTCGAAGACGCCGGTGAAGGGGTCGTCTTTCTCGATGTGATGGGGATGGAGAGGCACTTTGTTGATGCCATGAGTGACGTAGGTCGGACTCTCCAGTCCGACATCTCGAGCAGTCGGACTAGAGAGTCCGACCTACGTACCCCCGAACACCTCCTCGCCCGCGCCGCCATTCGCGCGTGCGAAGCCGTCTCGCTGCCGGCGCGCGTCGGCATTGCGGCGAGCAAGCTGGCGGCGCGGGTTGCGGCGGAGTTGCCGAAGTCGCCGAATGTCATTGCACCGGGAGAAGAAAGGACGTTTCTCGCTCCGCTTCCACTCACGCGTCTTTCGCCGGAGCTTGAAGCGGCGGCAATGCTGCAGCGTTTCGGGCTCTCATCGATCGGCGATCTGGCCCGGCTCCCGGAAAGCGAGATTGCCAGCCGGCTCGGCGAAATCGGGCGCGAGCTTCACTGGGCCGCGCGCGGCATCGATCCGCGTCCTCTCATGCCTCGCGCGATGCCGCCTGAATTCCGCGAAGGGATGGAGCTGGAATGGCCGCTCGTCGCCCTCGAGCCGTTTCTCTTCATCGCCAACGCCGCGCTCGATCGCCTGGCCAAACGGATGGAGATCCAGGGCTTCGCCTGCAAGCGCCTCGAATTCACGCTGACGCTCGATCCTGATGGCTACGACGCGCGCGGCATCGATCTCCCCGCACCGACACGCGACGTGAAGACGATGCTGACACTGATGCGCCTCGATCTGGAGAAGACCCCGCCCGGCGCGCCGGTCGTCGGCTTCTCCTTCGTCGCCCATCCTGACAAGCCCCGCCGCGCGCAGCTCTCGCTGTTTGGTCCGACTGCGATGTCGCCGGAGAAGTTGGCCACCACGATCGCCAAGCTCGTCGCACTCCTCGGCGATGGCCGCGTTGGCATGCCGATGACGGTCGACGGCCATCTCCCCGAACGTTTCGCCATCAGCGATTTCGACCCTCCCCCACCACCTGATGTCCGGCGCAAACCGTCGCGTGCGCACGGGCTGCTCGCTGTCCGCACATTTCGCCCTCCCATCGCCATCGAAGTGACGACGCGCGAGACGGCGGATAAAGAAACCCAGATCGCCTCAATCCGCACCATCGCCAACTCCCTCCCACCCTCCACTCCCCACTCCACGAAACGCATCGAAGTCGGCGCCACGATCGAGATCGCCGGCACGGTGCGCATCTGCTCCGGCCCATGGCGTGTGGAGGAAGGATGGTGGAGCGACCGGCCCGATGTCCGCGAATACTGGGACGTCGAGCTCGAGCGCGGCGGTGTGTATCGACTCTTCCGCGGTGTGTCCGAGGATTGGTTTGTTGATGCGCGGTATGAAATGTAGGGATTGATCCGCAGATGACGCAGATGCACACAGATAAAGGCAATCGACATCTGCGTTCATCTGCGTCATCTGCGGATCAAAAAAAATCACGCCCATACGCCGAGCTGCGATCGGCAAGCGCGTTCTCTTTCCTTGACAGTGCAAGTCTTCCGGAAGACTTGATCGAGCACGCGGCCAGGAAAGACATCCCTGCAATGGCGCTCATCGACACGAATGGCGTCTACGGTGCACCGCGCTTTTATGGTGCGGCGAAGAAAGCGGGAGTGCGCGCGATCGTCGGCGCCGAGGTCGTGCTTGGGAACGAGCAGCAAAAGCCCGGACTGACCCTCACGCGCATGGACGCCGCGCGCTCGAATGCGCGCGAAACGCGGCTCACGCTTCTCGTCGAAAGCCATACCGGCTACCGCAATCTCTGCAAGCTCCTCACTGCCGGCGCGCTCGACCGTCCCAAAGCGCAGGCGCGATTCACGTGGGACCTCATCGCGCAATACGCCGAGGGTCTTCATTGCATCACCGGCGGCGATGAGGGTCCGCTCGCGCACGCGTTGACGAAGAATGGCGTCGACGACGCAGAAAAATTGCTGCACAAGATCAGTGGCATCTTCAAAGGACGCACGCACATCGAGTTGCAGCGCCATCACCGGCGCGACGAAGAGCATCGCAACATCGCCCTCGTCGATTTCGCCCGCCGCTTTCATCTCCCGCTCATCGCCACGAATGGTGTTCGTTATGCACGCGCTGAGGACAAAGAGCTGCACGACGTCCTCACCTGCATCCGCGAAGGAAAGCATGTCGACAGCGCCGGCCGGCTCCTCGGCGTGAACCGCGAGCGATTCATCAAAGGTGCGGATGAGATGGCCATGCTCTTCGCCGATCTCCCCGAGGCGCTTGATGGCGCCTGGAAACTCGCCAATACGCTCGACTTCACCCTCGCCAACCTCGGCTACCAATTCCCCGAGTACCCGGTGCCCGACGGCGAGTCGCCGATGTCGTTCCTTCGCAAGATCGCATGGAACGGCGCCACCACGCGCTTTCGCCCGCTCACCGCCAAAGCGCAGGCGCAGATCGAAAAGGAGCTGGCCACGATCGAGAAGCTCGACCTGGCCGGCTACTTCCTCATCGTCTGGGACATCGTGCAGTTCTGCCAGCGCGAGAAGATTCTCGTGCAGGGACGCGGCTCGGCGGCCAACAGCGCGGTCTGTTATGCGCTCGGCATCACCGCCGTCGATCCTGTTTCGATGGAACTGCTCTTCGAGCGTTTTCTATCCGAGGAGCGCGGCGAGTGGCCGGATATTGATCTGGACTTGCCGTCGGGCGATCAACGCGAGCGCGTCATCCAGCACGTTTACCAAACCTACGGCGTGTACGGCTCGGCCATGACCGCCAACGTCATCACCTATCGCGACCGCTCCTCGGCGCGCGAGGTCGGTAAGGCGCTCGGCTTCTCGCTGGAACAAGCCGACAAACTCTCCAAGACCCTCGGCACCTGGAACTTCGGCGAGATCCGCGAGCGGATGGAGTCGATGCCGCAGGAGTTGGCCGGAGCAGGCTTCGATCCGGCCGATCTGCGCGTGCAGCACTTCATGCGCCTTCAACTGCAGATCCAGAATCTGCCGCGTCACCTCGGGCAACACTCCGGTGGCATGGTGATGGCCCGCGGCCGGCTCGATGAAGTCGTGCCGCTCGAACCGGCAGCCATGCCCGGCCGCGTCGTCATTCAGTGGGACAAAGACGACTGCGCCGACCTCGGCATCATCAAAGTCGACCTCCTCGGCCTCGGCATGCTCGCAGCGATCGAAGAAATGATCCCGCTCATCCGCACGAACGAAGGCATCGACGTCGACCTCGCGCATCTGCCGCAGGACGACAAGCGCGTCTACAAAATGCTCAACGAAGCCGATACGGTGGGCATGTTCCAGGTCGAGAGCCGCGCGCAGATGGCGTCGCTGCCGCGCAATGCACCAGCGAAGTTCTACGACATCGTCGTGCAGGTGGCGATCATCCGTCCGGGACCGATCGTCGGCGGCATGGTCAAACCGTTCTTCGACCGCCGTCAGGGCAAAGCGCCGCTCGAATATCCGCACCCGTGTCTCGAGCCGATCCTCCGCCGAACCCTCGGCGTGCCGCTGTTCCAGGAGCAACTTCTCCGCATCGCCATGGTGGCCGCCGACTTCACCGGCGGCGAGGCGGAGGAACTGCGCCGCGCCATGGGCTTCAAACGATCGATGGAGCGGATGGGCGAGATCGAGAAGCGGCTGCGCTCGGGCATGACGAAGAATGGCATCGATCTGCCGGCGCAGGATCAGATCGTGAAGTCGATCACCTCGTTTGCGTTGTACGGCTTCCCCGAATCGCACGCCGCCAGCTTCGCGCTGATCGCTTACGCCAGCGCGTACCTGAAAGCGCATCATCCTGCCGCTTTCTACATCGCGCTGATGAACGCGTGGCCGATGGGCTTTTATCATCCCGCGACGCTGATCAAAGACGCAGAGCGCCACGGAGTGACGGTGCTGCCGATCGACGTGAACCACTCCGGCTGGCACTGCCGCTGGGAACGCGGCGCGGTCCGCCTCGGCATGAAGTACGTGAAGGGGTTGAGAGAGACCGCCGCGCGATCGATCGAAGCGTCTTCCCCATTTAGAAACGCCGACGATCTCGCGCGCCGGGCGATGCTGCGCGACGATCAGCTCACCAAGCTCGCCTTCGCTGGCGCCCTCGCCTCCCTCGGCCTCAAACGCCGCGCATCACTCTGGCAGGCGGCACAGGCAGCGAAAGCGGCGGGTGAGCTATTCGAAAGCATCGCACCATCCTCAACGGAATCTCCTCTCGATGAGATGGCGCCGGGCGAGGAGACTCTCGCCGACTACGCGGCGATGGATCTGACGACCGGCCCTCACCTGCTGTCGCACTTCCGTCCGCAACTGAAACGCGATGGCGTCTACTCGGCCACGCAACTGAAGAAACTGCCGAATGGAAAGCGCGTCGCCACTGCCGGCGCGGTCATCGTCCGTCAGCGTCCGGGAACCGCAAAGGGATTCGTCTTCCTGACGCTCGAAGATGAAACCGGCATCTCACAAGCCATCGTGAAGCCTGATCTCTTCCGCGATCATCGCGCGCTGATCGTCGGCTCGCCGGGACTAATCGTCGAAGGCATCCTGCAGAACGAGGATGGGCAGTGCTCGGTGCGCGCGGACAAGTTCTGGTCGCTGGAAGGAATCGGCGACGTGGCCAGCCACGACTTCCATTGAAAGGGTGAGCTATGGCCGCAGTTTCATGGTCGGATCGCCGAACAGAATCCACGACTTGCGAACGTCAGGGTCAGTGGCAGCAAACTTCGCGCGCGTGACAGCATCGCCGAGCGTCAGGTTCACATCCGTGCGGAAAAGTTGCCGGAACAACTCATGACTCATGAGCGACTGCTGGTCGGGCTCTGTGAGCGTTGAAGATGCCCACACCGCGACGGCTCCCCCATTAGGCGCCCTCAACAGCGCCTCGGCCATGCTCTCGGTGTAGAGATCGTGAAAGTAGCCGTTCAGGCAGTTCATCGCAAAGACAACCGGCAAGCGGGTGCCATTGGTCAACACGCTCGCATCCGACGAAAGAAAGACGCTGTTGGCCCACATCTCGACCGACGCGTGGCCGACGTAGGTGGTGAGCAGCGAACCGTTGTTCATGCCATTGACGACGTCCGCGTGCGCCGAAGAGGTCTTCGAGAAATCGATCGTCCGGCTCGTGATCGAGGACGGCAGCAGTGTCGTCAACGATGCCGCGACACCGGGGAAGTCGAAGCCCCC
>DATLVW010000052.1:0-6758 GCA_035577085.1 Thermoanaerobaculia bacterium | reverse complement strand
TGCCAAGTGATTTCGATTCTTTGGTTTCACGCGGAGACGCGGAGATGCGGAGAAACCACCTCCGCGACCTCCGCGTCTCCGCGTGAAACGGTTCTCTTGACCCTCGCACCGGAATCACAAAATTCTCATCGAAATATCCATCGCCACCACCGAGTGCGTCAGCGCTCCGATCGAGATCCGATCGACCCCCGTCTCCGCGATCGCGCGAACCGTGTCAAGATTGACCCCCCCCGACGCCTCCAGCGGCACGCTCCCACCCACCCGCGCCACCGCCTCGGCCATCTGAGCGACGCTCATGTTGTCGAGCAGGATGAAGTCGGGCCGCAGCGCCAGAGCCTCGTCCAGCTCCAGCGTGTCGCGCACCTCGACCATGATCTTCTGCGGCATCGACCTTGACCGGATCCGCTCGACTGCCGCGGTGATGGAACCGGCTCTGTCGACGTGGTTGTTCTTGATCAGGAACATGTCGTAGAGCCCCATGCGGTAGTTCTCGCCGCCGCCGCAGCGCACCGCGTACTTGTCGAGCGCGCGCAGTCCCGGCGCGGTCTTGCGCGTGTCGTAAATCTTCGCGTTCGTTCCTCGGACCGCATCGACGTAGCGGCGCGTAGCTGTGGCGATGCCCGAGGCGCGTTGCATGAGGTTGAGCGCCGTGCGTTCTCCCCCCAGCAACCCGATCACCGACGCCCCCACCTCGGCCACCACATCCCCGGCCTCGACCGAGTCGCCGTCGTTCCGAGTCGGGATGAAGACGGCCTCCGGATCGAGAGCGCTGAAAACCGCCGCCGCGTATTGCAGTCCGGCCAGCACTCCGGGCGTCTTGACGAGAAAGCGCGCCTGCCCGCGTTCGCCGGGCGCGAAGATCGCCTCGCTGGTGATGTCGGGAAGATCTTCCTCCAGCGCGCGGCGCACGATCTCGTGCATGGCGTGCTCGGCGTTCCGTTCAGAATCGTGTGAGCTCATACAGGAATGCTGCCATCAGCGGAGGGGTTTTGTCGCGCAGATCGTTGAAAATTTGGGGGCGTACCGGCTTCGACGGGGACATGTCGGGGTCATGGTTGCATGCCGAGCTGATTACCTCGTAAATCTGATCAACCTGAGTAGCTGCGAACAACAGCCAACTCGCTCTCGCGGCCTAAAAACCCACGAGCGTCCGCCCGATGGTTGCTCACGCCGTCGGTGCCGGATGTCATTAAGGTGAGCTAAGCGTCTGCGAACCGTCCCGGCGCAGACGACGAAAACCCAGGGGCTGGTCCACATTCATTCCCCGCTCTCCGGGCAGAAAGTGGACGAGAACCAAGGGAGAGATAAGCATGTAGTAGCCAGGCTTCACTGCTCTCGGACGCGGGTTCAACTCCCGCCGCCTCCACCAACGATTTTCACAACCTAAACCACTCTTCCAGAGGGGTTTAGCAAATCAGGAGAATCCAGCGTTTCGGCGGTGTACCTAATACGTACTCTTCGATTTAGAACGGAGAGCGCGATGTTTCAAGTCTACGGCCACACCGGAATCCTGCCCGTATATCTTCCGTACCTACCGCCGCTGTGCCGGCCGGACTTGGTGCAGGGAACTCAGCGCGGTGAGACGATCCGCTGCACAAAGAGCGTCACCCCACGGCCCAAAATTGGAGTCCCCGGAAGAACTCTTAGTACCTGCCTACTCTGCGATTGAGCTACTGTTGCTGAGCCGCACGAGCTAATGGCCTTCGGCGGAGCCTCTGCTAACTACTTGGAGCGATAATGGGACAGACGATCTACTGGGCAGGACCCTTATTCACACAAGCCGAGCGAATGTGGAACAGGCGGTGCGCCGACGAATTACGAACGCGAGGATTTACTGTCGTGTTGCCGCAGGAAGAAGCGACCGCCTTCATGATCAAAGGGAAGGCCGACCTCAAAAGGATAGCAGAAAACTGCTACCAGCAGGCGATCACTAGCGATATTCTAGTCGCAGTTCTGGACGGCGCAGACTGTGATAGTGGCACCGGTGTGGAGATAGGACTCCGGATTGGCGATCGCAAGACGCCAAGCCGGGCGGGCGTTATCGGTGTTCTGACGGACTTCCGCGTCATAGAACGCGGCGGACCAAACGCGATGTTGACGCTTGTCGACGACATCGTCTCTGTCTCGTCGCTCCACGATGATCTAAACGAACTGATAAGCGCTCTTGAGAGCGCCATACTACGGTTGAGTCGATGATTTCTCGCTCCAACAGACTACGCCATTATTCCGTCGTCTCAACCATTTCATTGAGAGACGCGGCTTCGTGATCGAAGCGCTCGCGTAAACCGAATCAGCGCGTTCGCCGACGACAGCTTCTTGCACAGGCAGGAAATCGCCGGATCCTCAAGGTCTTGCAAGCATACGAGCGGTTTACGGATTGCATAGGCGAACCCGACCTCTAAGCTGACGCTTCGCCCAACATATCCACTAGCGTCCGTAACGACGCACACCACGCGACTCTTCGATATCTTCGCGAGAAAGTCGACCGTCAACTGCCGCTTGCGCGTGGGCGATACCGATGCCGCAACAAACTTCAAATTCGGCGTTTGCACGGATAGCCCGGCTCGTTGGAGCTCGTCCCTAAGTTCGATGACTATCGGATAAAAGCGCGCGCTTGAACTAAGAATCACGTCCGTCATCGTCAGATTTGTATCACCAATTACTGATTCTGTCATGGCGCCAATAACCGCATAATAGCGTCGATAACAGCGTGGATCTCGGTCGCGACGGCTGCTGCCGCCGGCAACGCCGAACTGACTCCTCTTAACGTAGCGACCGATTTTTGTAGCAGCGTTCGTCCTCGCTCCTGCGGGACGCGCTGATACTCCGCAATGTCACGCACTACCGCGTGCACAACCTCCTTGTCGTCCGCCGTAATCTCCGTAGCCGCCGTAAGTTCGCGCACGAGTCTATCTAGCGTGAGCTTCAATTCAGCGCTCTGCGGGCCCGCTGCGTCGATTCGGGAAATCACTTCCAGCGACGAGTTTTCGAGGTCACCAAGGTTGATACTGCCGACATTGACATTACCACCGTGCGCTATGTTGGTAACCGATTTGCTATTATCGCTCATATCTATTGCTCCTCGGATGTTTACGACGAGTCCGCTCCGCCTTGCCAACCGACCCTCGCGCTCGGTCAACAACTGTGTTACGTGCGTGGTGGGGCGGACGCGTTCGGCGGTTGCAATCAGAACCTTACTGGTGAGATCAGGGGCATCCTCGGTCCTACTCACCACGGCAGCCACGAGTTCCTCGTAAGCCGGATCGACGGCAGCATACATTGCAAAGTGTGGCGCCATTGCCAGCCGGACGAGTTCGTCCTCCTCCAGCATGAACCACGTGAGCATATCAGCGGCCAGCGAGGGGACGTAGTTTCTTCCAAGGCCAGCCGCTAATCCCTCGCGCGCAATAACGTCTTGCTCGGTGGCGATGCGAGACTTGAAGAAATCCGCATTTGCGAGCACGTCGGCGGCCGACTTCGCAATTAACCGATAATACCAGCGCCGAATGTGCGGATTCCTGGCACCGACCTCAGCAGGCTGCAATTGGACCGCAGATCGGTCAGCCGTTCTCGACATGAAGAGGGACCAGATCGAATACTCTGCGACGTCGTCGTCGTGGTGACTCGTTAACGCACCGATATATTCGACGTGTGGGAATGTAAATTCTGGAATGCGACGATCAACCTTGTCATAGCCGAATAACAGGGCATACCATTTGGCGAAAATGGCATCGTACCCGACAGCTTTCTCAAAGGGCTTTTGTTCTATCCTCCCAAGAATAGGTCCATCATAGTATAGTTGCGCTGCTAACTCCAATGCCGTATCGAAGAACGTCAGCGCGGGCTGCTTCAGCAGCTGAGCAACCTCGTCGGGCAACGCTGACGAGAAGAAGGCGGCGACCGCCCAGGTAATGTTCTCTGCATCGGTCTCACCGAACACGATCTGGTGAAAGAGATAGTCGCGAAATGAACGCGTCCGCAACCTCGCGATTGTGTTGTATAGCCAAGACCTGACCTTAATGTCGGCGGACCATCGAAGGTTCATGAGCCGCGGTTCGATCAAGGCTCGGTTGACGAGGAGGCGTCCCTCTTGCAGTTGGCTACAGAGACGTTGGAGACCTCGCTTTTGAATAGCCGGGTCTGAGTGCTCCAGCATATCGCCGATGGCGGATTCTTCTGCCTGGGAGATTAGTCGCACGGTCCTGTTGAAGTCTTAGGGTACCTGTTTCTGCGCCATTCGATGTTGCCGATCGATTTCTTCATGCGTAAAGCCGATCTTGCAACGCAACGCACGCATGAACCAACGTCCCGCAATGGGCTTGTGGACGAATTGCTTTTCGAGGTGACTGAGAAGCTCGGAGGCCTCGGCGCCCGCGAGTTGCCGAAACCATTGGATACCTACCCGGGCGTGATTTACCTCGTCGGCGTGTATCCAGCTCTGCATTTCGGCTAGGTCAGTACGCTTTAGGCGTCGATATCGTGCTGCCATGAAAAGGTCGTTACCAAGTCCGAACCCTTCCCCGATGACTTGTTCGATGCAGAAGGCTTCCGCAAGCGTGGTGGCACCATAGGCGTTGGACCAGATACTGAAATTGATTGGGTACTGCTTCTTGCGAGTTGCTTCCTGCAAAAGCTTTGCGAGCACCACCGCGGCGTGTCTGCCCTCGTCTGAAACCTGGCGGGCTAACGCGTTTTGTGCTCCCTCTGGCGCGTCGGCGAATCGCACGAGCATTGCCGCGCAGGCCTCCGCTGCAGGAATCTCTGTGTTGTAAACCTGGCGGTGCAGCCGGTACGGGATATCATCTGGATCGGGTGGCAAATTATCCTGGCCTTGCCGTATAGATGCTGCATCCCGGGCCGGCAACGAGGGAATGATCCAATGCGTGGGTGACTTCCGCAAGAAGCGGCTGACCAGGCGTTGCGAGCGGCTAAGGTTCTCGAGCGTCGCGACCATGTACCGCAGGTCCTCCTGTGATACAGCCGCGCCCGACGGGGTTCTGGTCAATAGCTGGCGGAGCTCGGACAGAGTCATGGCCGCTGAGGACAAGTGCACAAATTGTTTCGAGTGCTTTCGGCGTGCTTCTTTGGCGTTTGCGTTATCTCCCAACAGTTCGCCTTGGCGGCGCAAAGCACAGTCCAGTGCCAACTGAATAGAATGCACATCCTTACAAAGCTCGATCTTTGCGGCGATCCTGCCAGTCGTAAGTATCGTGTAGCAAGTGGCGTTGCGGAGAATGCGTAGCCGGTCGGTAACCTCTGCCCATCGTTTGGCGTGTTCCGCTATCGGGCGCACCTCAGGAAAGAGTGTCTTCACGGCTTAGTCCTGTCGGGTAGAAGGTCAACGTATCATACGACGGCGGAGAGGTTGAAGTAATCCTACCGAAACCTAGGTAGGAACTGCTCCTACGGCTCGATGTACCGCCTCAACCTGCGAGTAGCGAGAGGCCTCTTGAGCCAGTTCCCGAGGTAGAGCCAGTACCTACGGCCCGCGTTGTCATAAACGACGAATGCTTCGATCTCGGTCAAGGGAATGTCATTTGCGAACTCGAAGATATGTTGATGCTCCGTGAGGAGAAGCGGCTCTTCACGCCATGGTTCGATGGGGTCACCCCGCCGGGTGTTCTTCTAGAAGATCCAAGGGGACGTGATCTGGATAGGTCGGCGTCCGATGGTCGTGATCGAGAGGTTGAGCCGACGGTGGGCATACTCGCCCATGTCGTCACTAGCTACGAGGCGGAGCCGTGCCCGATCGCGTCGGTATTAAGCCACGCGAGGACGAAGCTTGAAAGGCCGAGCAGCGTGCCGAGAATCCCTCCGATCAGCGCGGTCCACTCATGGGCCTTCTCCGGCAGACGATCACCTAAGAAGATTACCCTTTATGTGGATCGTTCGTGTAGGCGCGAAGGTAGGTGGGAGCTGACGTTGGCCACCTTTCGACGGCACCTGAAGCGCGCCCCCTTACGAATGGTTGACGTGACGTCCCTCCGGGTTGCTCCAGGAGCCGTAGTGAGCCACGAGTCCCGATGCGGCCGGCTCCACGGTGTCCATCCACGTGAGCATCTGGCCGGCTGTGCGGCTGACGTTCCAGATTCGGACCTCGCCGATCAGCCCCAGAAAGAAGTTGCAGAGCAGTTCCTGGTTCTTTTGTGCGCCAATGAGCGTGGCCTCGCTCGAGAATCCTTTCAGACGGGTGAGCACCCTCGTGCGCACTTCCGGCCTGCCGTTCACGTAGAGGGTCATGGACATTCCGTCAAAGGTCGTGGCGACGTGGTACCACCGGCCGGTCTCGAGCACCGTGGTCGAGCGGATCGCCACCGATCCCACTCCCCGGTCTCCCACATTGCGGCCCGCGACCAGGTGGCCCCGGACGATCGAGAGGGAGCCCTCGGAGAGCTTGCCGACGATGAAGCCTCCGGTGACGGAGCGCGGCTTGATCCACGCCTCGAGGGTGTACGGGGCGACGCCGGCCATGCTCAGCTCCGGGGCGGTGCCGCAATCGCAATAGGACTGCGTCCCGAAACGTGCGGCTATGTTGCGCAACCCAGGCTCTGTGGCTCGCCCTACGCGTGGTTCCCGATATTCGGCCAATGCAGTCATCGTTCTCTCCTCGTCGCCGCCGTTCGTTGCAGACCAGGCGGTCAATGACAAGAGAGTGCGACGGGCCCGGACGTTTTTCCGTCGTGAGAGAGAGATCTTCCTCGAGGACAACATGGAGCTGATCGATCGCCTCGCACGCCTCGTGTGCCGGCGCTGTGGGG
>DATLVW010000051.1:0-2750 GCA_035577085.1 Thermoanaerobaculia bacterium | reverse complement strand
TCCAGCATGCTCGATTGCACTATCCCGTCTCGAACCGCATACTCCGCGCTCAATTCCGCATAGGGAGCCATCTTGAGCGCGGCCAGCCCACCGTTCGACACGCGTACCTCATAGCTACATTCCGACGACCTGCAACCTGACATAGGCTTTAGCTGCCCGCGGAGCTTGCTTTCAAGGACGGCTAGTGTGGGAGGCCTTCCCGTCCAGTTGGACAAGTCGTATGAGGTGAGAATTAGCGCCTCTGCGCGCTTCTTCAGAGTCTGCCCGTACGCAAACAAGAAGACCGCTGTACCGACCAAGTAAACTGCGGCAATCACGCAGAACAACTTGACTGTGCGCATATTGCCTTAGACACCGAAGAGCAAGGCGTTGTTCCCGTTATGCGAGGACAAAGGGGATAGAGCCTAGCTGAATTCCGTTTCGTCGCGCAAAAATGAAACAATAGACCCATGGCAGCAACGACAGACTCGAACCCGGAAAGCTCAACGCCTCGCCCGGAAGAACCCCGCACCTCCAATTTCCTCCGCGGCATGATCGCCGAAGACCTACGCACGCAAAAGTTCGGCAACGCGACCATCCAGACGCGCTTTCCGCCCGAGCCCAACGGCTACCTCCACATCGGCCACGCCAAGGCGATCTGCCTTGACTTCGGGCTCGCCGATGAAGTGGGTGGTCGCACCAACCTCCGGTTCGACGACACCAACCCCGAAAAAGAAGAGCAGGAGTACGTCGACTCCATCCAGGCCGACGTCCGCTGGCTCGGCTTCGAATGGGAGCGCCTCTGCTACGCCTCCGACTACTTCGGCCAACTCTACGAGTGGGCGCTCAAGCTCGTCCGCGACGGCAAGGCCTACGTCGATGACCTCACCGCCGATGAGATCCGCCAGCACCGCGGCACCCTCACCGAACCCGGCAAAAACTCGCCTTACCGCGACCGCTCCGTCGAGGAAAATCTAGACCTCTTCACCCGCATGAAGGCCGGCGAATTCCCCGACGGCGCTCGCGTCCTCCGCGCCAAGATCGACATGACATCGCCCAACATCAATCTGCGCGACCCCATCATGTACCGCATCCTCCACGCCTCGCATCACCGCACCGCCGACGAGTGGTGCATCTATCCCATGTACGACTACGCGCACGGCCAGTCCGACTCGATCGAGAACGTCACCCACTCCATGTGCACCCTCGAGTTTGCCGACCACCAGCCCCTCTACCGCTGGTTCATTGACAACCTCGGCATCTTCCCGTCGCAGCAGATCGAGTTCGATCGCCTCAACCTGACCTATACGCTGCTCTCCAAGCGCAAACTCCTCCAACTCGTGAATGAGAAGCGCGTCAGCGGCTGGGACGACCCGCGCATGCCCTCGCTCTCCGGCATTCGCCGCCGCGGCTTCACGCCGGAAGGCATCCGCACCTTCGTCAATTCGCTGGGCGCCACGCGCACCAACGGCATTGTCGATATCGAGATGCTCGAACACTTCCAGCGCGACGACCTCAACCACCGCGCCTCGCGCGCCATGGCCGTGCTGCGCCCGCTCAAGATCGTCATCGACAACTACCCTGAAGGCCAGTCGGAGTTCGTCGAGGTCCAGAACAATCCCGAGGATCCCAGTGCCGGCACGCGCCAGGTCCCCTTCAGCCGCGAGCTCTACATTGAGCAGGACGACTTCCGCGAAGTCCCTCCGCCCAAGTACTACCGCCTCTCGCCCGGCAAGGAAGTCCGCCTCCGCTCCGCCTACTTCATCACCGCGCAAAGCGTGTCGAAAGACGCTGCCGGCAACATCACCGAGGTCCGCTGTACCTACGACCCCGCCAGCCGAGGCGGCAACTCGCCCGACGGCCGCAAGGTGAAATCCACCATGCACTGGGTCTCGGCGCTGCACGCAATCACCGCTGAAGTCCGCGTCTACGACAAGCTCTTCACCACGCCCGACCCGCAAGCTGTCCCCGAAGGCAAAACCTTCCTCGACAATCTCAATCCCAACTCGCTCGAAGTCATCGCCGACGCCAAGCTCGAACCTTCGCTAGCCAACGCCAAACCAGGCGACCATTACCAATTCGAGCGCGTAGGCTACTTCACCGCCGACCCCGACAGCAAAGAGGGCGCACCCGTCTTCAACCGCACGCTCCCGCTAAAAGACACCTGGGCGAAAATCGAGAAGAAGGCCGGTGCCTGAACTTGACGGTCCCATCGCATGTCGCGTGCCCAATTCTCGCGACTTTTTACTGTCGCGAGGGTGGGAGGCTACGATTCTGAGTACACCGCGTTTGGAATCTCTCAGAGAGAGGAATCATGACCGACTTCATCCGCATCTGCAAACAATCTGAAATCCCCCAGCCCGGCGACGTACGCGAGTTCACGGCAAATGGACTAGCGCTTTGTGTAGCCAATCTCGACGGAACAATCTGCGTGCTAAACGGCACCTGTCCCCACGAAGAAGGGCCCCTGGGCGAGGGGACCATTGAAAGCGGCCGCATCGTTTGCCCATGGCACGGCTATGCATTCGATCTCCGCACCGGAGAAGCGGAAGGTGAGCCCACGCTCAAGGCGCAGGTCTTTGAGGCAAAGATCGAAGGCGGAGAACTGCGGGCAAAACTATAACCGGGGTTCCCCCAGGTCCCTCGCACTCGGGGACCTGGGATTTCTCAATTCCCGCGTAGGATGGGTGTCACCTGTTCACTTAATCACTTATTCTCTTCATCGCTTATTGCTCACTTTCCAGCTTTCCCCACCAGCAGCTTCCAATTCA
>DATLVW010000050.1:0-2182 GCA_035577085.1 Thermoanaerobaculia bacterium | reverse complement strand
CTTTTTTGGCTAATTCGCCGCGATGCCGCGTTCCAACTCGTTCACCACTCTGATGTCCCCGAACTGCGCGCGGGCGCGAACAACCTCAGCCCTCGCCGCGTCGCGGATCTCCGTCGTCGTGTATCCGATCGATGGATCGTCAGGCACGAGATAGCGGTACTCGATCGCCGCAAGTTGCGCCGGCGGAAACGCGTTGCGCCGCGCGAACACCATCGCCGCATCATCAAACGCGATGAGCGCCCAATCGTGGCGGCGGTAGCGGACGAGCGATGCGGGTAACAGGCGCTTCTCGCCTGTGAGGCCGTCGATGACCTGCATCCTTTGCGTCTGATACTCGTCGACGGCCAGACGTGCGTCGTATTTCGCAATCAACGCGTGCCACGCGCGGCTGTCGCGGTGCGCGGCGGCATCCGCGGCGATGAAGTCTCCGAACAGCTCGTTGCGCCCGTCTGTCAACGCGCACCGCAACGGGTAGAACGTCCATTCCAACAGCCCGCCGAACTGATCTGCGTTGTAGATGTTGCCGTCGAGCTGGTACGAATGGAGGGCGGCGACGGCCCGCATCGGGAATCGTTCGTCATCGACGCCGAGGCGATGCACATCGTGCTGGAAGACCCAGGCAAGAGGCGCGAGCGCGATTGCAGCCAATACGCCGGAAACGCGGCGCGAAACGTTGCCGAGCGGCGGCAAAAGCAAAGGCAGCGCGGCGAAGTAGAGACCTTGGTTGCGCACATAGCGAAACGCCAGCGCGCCGAGGATGGCGAAGGTGACGAAGCGCCAGGCGTTTGCCCGCTTGTCGGGCGTTAGCACAAACAGCAGCGCCAGTACCCCAGTGACGACGTACAGCAGCGGGAAGTAGCTGAATGACGAAGGCAGCCATTCGGTGTTGACGAACGCGCCGCTGCGAATCGTGGATGAGAGCCGCAACGGCGACAGGATCGCGTTCCATCCGAAGGGATTGATGAGGAGCGCCGCCGCGCTGGCAATGGCGACAGTCCAGCGGCGCACATCGATCAGCATCGTGATGAGCGCCAGCACCGGCGCGAGAATCGCCGATGGGTGCACATTGATCCAGACGACCGTCACGCACGCGTACGCGATCACGAGCGGCGTGAGGCGCATGTGCGAACTGAGTATGCCGAGGGCGATGACGATGAGAAGCGCTGCCGCGGCGGCCGGACGAACGCCCAATCGATCGGAAGCGCCGGCGAATGCGATGGCAGCGATGAGCAGCGCCGGCCCGACAGCATTCTCGCGCGTCGCGAACACGAATCCCGCCGCGAAAATCGCTGCTGCCAGCAACGCACTGATGATCGAGATACCGGGATCACCCGCGATGCCGTGCACCGCGTAGAGCACGATCTCGTACAGCCACTCGCCATTGATCCACGGCACCTGCGCGCTCGCCACGGCGAACGGATCGACTGTGGGAATGGAATGATGCTCGACGATCCAGCGCCCGGTCGTCAGATGCCAGAAGTAGTCGTAGCTGCGAATCGGCGCGACTGCGGCGATGGCGATGAGGACGAAGAGGGCGGCTGCGGCGAGACGTCGCGTCATGGGGTCGCGAGTATAGTCATCGGAGCTGGGCTGTGTACCGAGGTCCACGAGCGGTGCTCTGGTTACAACGATGCGCGTATAATTGCCATCACGAAAATGAACGTCCGCAAGAAATCATCTTCACGACCTGTCGTCGCCAAGAAGCCCGCGAAACGCCCGGTAAAAAAAGCGGTGGCGGCAAAGGAACCCGCTCGCTCCACCGGTAAACGCATCTCAACTCGCGAGGCAGAGCGCGAGGCCATGAATCATGTCATCTCGCGTCCCTATTTGTCGCCGCTTGGCAAACGTGAGATCAGTTCCCGGCGAATCATCGCGGCGATTAAGGCAGTGATGAAGGCCCAGGGCTCGTAGGACTTCGAGAATTAGCCTCATGGCCGTCTCGCAGAAGGAGTACGACCATAGCGTATTCATCAACTGCCCGTTTGACCGCGACTACAACGCGCTCTTCGACGCGATCGTGTTCACGATTACCGACTGCGGATTCCGCCCGGTCTGCGCGCGCGAGCGCATGAACTCCGCCGAAATCCGACTCGACAAGATTGTCGACCTCATTCGCGATTCGCGCTACTCGGTGCATGATCTGTCGCGAACCGAGGTCGATGAGAAGTACAGCTTGCCGCGG
>DATLVW010000049.1:0-5666 GCA_035577085.1 Thermoanaerobaculia bacterium | reverse complement strand
CCTCACGCTCCCGCTTGCGAAAATAGGGCTCACCCTGCTGCGCAAAGAGCTCCTTGATTGATGTTTGCTCGCCCGACTCGATGAGCTCATCGAGGTCGAAGAAGGGAGCCGCCAGACGCGCCGCGAGCTCCCGGCCGACCGTAGTCTTGCCGGCGCCCATGAATCCAACGACGAAGATTTTCATGTTGGAGCAGAGATCAGAGACAAGAGATAAGAGATCAGGACAGCAGAAATCAGAGATAGGAGATCACAGACAAGAGATCAGGAATCAACGGAGCTGGTCTGATCTCTAATCTCTTGTCGCTGATCTCTGTCTCTCACCCCTCTCTCCCCCACTCGAACTCTTCCATGAACCGGGTGGAGAACTCGCCGCGAATGAAGCGATCGTTGTTGACGATCGCGCGGTGAAGAGGAATCGACGTCTTCACACCTTCGATGATGAACTGCTCCAGTGCTCGCCGGCCGCGAGCCAACGCCTCAGAGCGATCCTTCCCTCTCACGATCAGCTTGGCGATCAGCGAGTCATAATGTGGCGGGATCACATAGTCGCGGTATGCGGCAGTGTCGACGCGGACTCCCGGGCCGCCCGGGATGTGAAACTCCCGGATCTTTCCCGGGTTCGGCGCGAACGTCACCGGATCTTCGGCGTTGATGCGGAACTCGATGGCGTGGCCGCGGAGGCGGAATTCGTGCTGCGGTACGGTCAAGGGCAAACCGGAAGCGACGCGGATCTGCTCTTTCACCAGATCCATGCCGGTGACTTCTTCCGTGACGGCGTGCTCGACCTGGATGCGGGTGTTCATCTCCATGAAATAGAACTCGCCATCCTGAAAGAGGAACTCGATCGTCCCCGCGTTGACGTAATCGACCGCCTTACACAACTTGATCGCCGCTTCGCCCATCGCATGCCGCAACTCCTGGGTCAGGACCGGCGATGGCGACTCCTCGAGAAGTTTCTGATGGCGGCGCTGGATGGAGCACTCGCGTTCGCCGAGGTGAACGACGCGGCCGTGGGTATCGCCGAAGACCTGAATCTCGATGTGGCGCGGATGCTCGAGATACTTTTCGATGTAGACGTCGGCCGAACCGAAGGCGCGCTCGGCCTCGTTGCGTGCGGTATCGAACGCGCTCTGGAGACTCGTCTCGTCGTTGCAGATGCGCATGCCACGTCCGCCGCCGCCGGCCGAGGCCTTGAGAATGACGGGGAATCCGATCGTCTGGGCCACATCGCGGGCTTCCTCGAACGTGCGAACCGGTCCGTCGCTACCCGGCAGGATGGGAACGCCGGCCTTCTTCGCTGTGTCGCGGGCCACGGCTTTGTTCCCCATCAGCCGGATCGACTCAGGCGTCGGGCCGATGAACGTGAGACCGCACTCTCCGGCGATCTCGGCGAAGTGCGCGTTCTCCGCGAGGAAGCCGTAGCCGGGATGAATGGCGTCGGCGCCGGTGATCTCGGCCGCGGCGATGATGGAGGAGATGTTCAGGTAACTCTGGCGCGAGGCCGCCGGTCCGATGCAGACGTCGTCGTCGGCATAGCGGACGTGGAGCGCGTCGCGATCGGCCTCCGAATGCACCGCGACGGTCTTGAGCCCCAGCTCCTTGCAGGCAAGGATGACGCGTAGCGCGATCTCGCCTCGGTTGGCGATCAGGACTTTCGAGATTGTCGGCATAGCGTCAGGAGGAGAGCTTCACCGCAAAGAGTTTCTCGCCGTACTCGATCGGCTGACCGTTCTGCGGGTAGATCGTGGCGATGACACCGTCGACATCCGACTCGATCTCGTTCATCAGCTTCATCGCCTCGATGATGCAGAGAACCTGCCCCTTGGAGATGCGGTCGCCGACGTTGACGAACGGTTCCGCTTCCGGATTGGCCGAGCGGTAGAACGTGCCTACGATCGGTGAGGTGATGATGTGCATCCCCGCTTCGGCGGCTTCCTCCTCCGCCTTGGCCGTGGCCGCCTTCTCCGCAGCCGTAGGCGGCGCAGGAGCGATGGGCGCCGGCGCGGGCGGAGCGGCCGGAGCGCTGCTCCGATCGCCATACGAGTGAATGACCTGCGGTTGTGCGGCCGCCTTGCCGTCGATGCGCACCTTCAGACCGGCTTGTTCGATCTCAACGCCGCCGATTCCGCGGTCCGCAACTTTGTCGATCAGTTCGAGAATCTCTTTGAAATTCAAAATTCGATCCCTCAGACCAGCTCATCGCGAAGAGCGAATTTCGCCTTCGCCAGCTCGTGCCGCGCGCGGCCATAGTTTCCGTCCGGCTGCATCACGAGCAGCAGAAAGTACTCCGGGGTGACCGCCGAGAGCAAGGTAATGTACTCTTCAGTGAATAGGGAGAACTGCAAAACGTCGCCGGTGTGAAGGTCAGTGTTCGACAGGCGAACCGATTTGATGAAGCCGCCAAACTCGGCACCCATGACGTCGAGAGGAACGTTATCGGACGTAATCGACTCGATGGCGATACCGTCGAGCGCGATGAGGCTGACCGCCAGGGTACCCTCGACGTGGTCGCGAATCGATTCGAGTGCGTCACGAAAAACGCCGCTATGCACGCCCTTCCTCCCGCCGCCCGACTTTGGCCAGCCATTGCTGCAGAACTCTCACTTTCGGGGAGCCGGCAATCGTCGCAACCGGCTCATCGATCGGTTCATCGTAGATCGGTTCATCGTTGACCGGCTCTTCGTGAGCAGCGGCGACCGCCGGTGCCGAGGCAGTGAGCGCTTCGAGCTTGGCGCGCACTTCGCCATCGTCGGGATGACGCTGCAACACCTGCTCATAAATCTTGCGCGCGTCCTCGATCAAGCCCTGGCGCACGTAGAGGTCCGCCATCGTCGTCGTGGCCGTGACATCACCATCCGCGTCCGCTGAAGGCGCCGGCTCCGGCTCGGCAGGGGCAAATACTTCAGCCGCCGGCTCACTCTCCGGGAATGCTTCCGGCTGCGTCTCGGACCACGGATCGGATGCCTCGTGCTCGACAGGCGTCTCCTCGATGTGCATACCCTCGGGCTGTTCGACTTCCAGTGCAGCCGCCGAATAGCCCGCAGGATCCTCGAATGGACTAACGACGTGGCGGGCAGCCATCGGCTCATCGTCGCCGGTATCGAACGGCGTTTCGACGGTGTAGTGATAAGGCTCAGCCTGGGTCACCTCAGGCTTTTGAGCGTCCCGGGTCACCTCGGGCGTCTGAGCATCGCTCGCGTGAACGGAGGGAGCGGACGGCACCTCCTCCTCCCATGCCGCGCCGACCAACTCCGTAGCGTGCGCCGGCTCCCCCTCCGCGAACGGCGAGGGCGACTCTTCGGCGGCGAACGGTGACTCCGGCGGAGCATCAGACTGCGGCTTGGGAGCAATCGGCTCCGGCACTGGTTCCTGCCGTGACTCCGGCACCGATTCCTGCACCGAAGGCGCCGGTGCCTGAATCTCACGGTCGAGATTCACGATTTTCTCCTCGAGCTCTTCCGAAGGCATCAAGGCATTCACGAGTTTGTACTTCTTGATCGCCTCGACCTTCTCGCCGAGGTCCAGGTAGGCGTCGGCCAGCAAGCGGGCGGCGACGACGTTTCCCGGATCGACCTGCATGGCCGTCGTCAGGGCCTCGACCGCCTCGGCGTTCTTGCCCTGCTCACGGAGAACGCGGCCGAGGCTCACCCAGGCGGAAAGGTAGGACGTATGCACGTGGAGGCCGTTGCGGAGCACCTGTTCGGCTTCAGCGAGCTTCCCGTGTCGCCGCAGCTCTTCCGCGAGCGGGAAAAAGAGCCTGCTCTTCGGATCGGTCTTGAGCCGGAACTGCAGCTCTTCGAGTTTGGCGTTGATACCGGGTTGGGCCATGTGCTGAAGTTCGAATTCTGTTCAACAACCGCGGGCGGCGCAACCTCGGCCGCAGAAACGAACCGCCCCGGCGTGCGGGGCGGTTCGGTGGTTGGTCCTGCTTTCTACACTATGTTGCGTTTCCGCAGACCGTCACTGTGAGCGTTGGCTTTGTCGGATCGTTCGTTGTGAAGGTGATCGTCGCGCCGGTCGCCCCGGCAGCCGTTGGGTCGAGTGTGATTGTGTAGTTCGCGCTGCCGCCACCGGGCACGTTCTGCGCGGAGTTCGGCACTATCGAAATCAGCGTGGCGTTGTTCGGGGTCACCGTCGGAGGACCGAGCACCAACTGCTGCGTTCCGTTGTTCGTAATCGTGATGTTCGCAGTCTGCGTCGCGGGCCCTGCCGCAACGACGGAGGGCGGCGTGAGGTTGGCCACCGGACACGTCTGCGCGGGGGACGTTACGGCAGCGGTCGGGGGCACCACGCACGCTGCTCCCGCGGCCGTCGGGTTGATCGTGATCGTGGTCGCCGCCGTACAGCCCGTCGTCGTATTGGTGAACCGAACCTCGAAGTTGCCCGGCAGTTGCTGTGTGCCAGGGAATCCTCCTACCAGGCAGGAACCCGTCGGGAACGTCAGACCAGGGGGAACGATGACCGTGAAGGCCTGCGAGCCAGTTCCGGTCGAGATCTGCAACGGCGTTACGTTGGCCGGCTGACCTCCAACGGTAAACGCGATGATGGCGGTACCGAGGAGCCCGACGCCAGGGTTTTGGACGTTGACCGTGAGGGCACTGCCCACCGTCGGACTTCCCGACGATGTGATCGATGTGATGACGGAGGGAACGCCGATGTAGCTGAATGTGCCGCCCGTTGCGGAGTCGCCATTGTCAATATTCGTCACCTTGATGGTAAGCGCCCCTGTGCTGGCGCACGGAACGGCAATTGGCGACGTACGCGCCGTGACCTCGGTCCCTGTAACCTTGATCACCGAGGCGCGAACATCACCGACGTCAACGACGGCCCCATCGGTGAAGCCAATACCGTCGATGATGATATTCGTGCCGCCAAGAGCGCTGCCGAATGTCGGCGACGAAGAAGTGATCTGCATCTTGTTGATGTATCGGAACGCCCCAGGGACGGACACGGACTTACCCGAGTTGACATTGAGAATGCGGATGTCAACGGGCCCGGTGACGGTGCCGGATCCGTTTGGATTCGTTTCGCGCGCGGTCGGCGATATGACGTCGATCTCGTGGAAGGTGACGCTGAGAACCTGGGCCTGCGCCGATCCGAAGAAGACCTGGATGGGAGCTTCGAAGGCATCGCCGGTGATGACGATTCGTGTTCCGCCATCGATCGACCCGGACGTCGGCGAGAGGGCGCGGAAGACCGGCGTCAGAACGGGTGCCGTGTAGGTGAAGGCAGCCGCCTTGGTCACCCGTTGTTCCGTGGGCGAGCCCGCTTCGACGATGACCGTAATGGCGACGATGAGCTGCTGGCTCACGCCGAGGTCGAAGGCAGGCGTCGTGACTGTGATCGTAGTCGGAGTGACGCTTGTGACGAATCCCTCCTTCGGCGCCTGTCCGCTGCCCGGATCGAAAAGGACGCGCACCGGCGGACGGAAGTTCGTGCCGGTGATGGTCACGGTCTGGTTCCCGGTCGGCAATCCAAAGCTGGGGTCGACGAGGCTGATCGTCGGCGTGGTCGGTGTCGGGTTGGGGGGAATGACCGCGTCCTGGAAGTTGATCGTGATGCTCTTCGTCACGTTGTTGACGGTCGCGTTCACGACGACCGGACCGGCGCTGCTTGCCGTGACTGTCGCTTTGGCTATGCCTGCCGTGGTGGTCCGGATCAGAGTG
>DATLVW010000048.1:0-7073 GCA_035577085.1 Thermoanaerobaculia bacterium | reverse complement strand
CGAGCAGACCGGCGACGTCGGTGATGAAGACAAGCTTCTCGGCTCCGACTGCGATCGCGATCGCGGCAGCGGCCGTGTCCGCGTTCACATTCAACAGCGATCCGTTCGGGCCTTCGGCGACTGACGAGAGAATGGGCATGATGCCGGCGCCAATGACGGCGTTGATGAGCGCAGGATCGCCGCCGGTGACGCGTCCGACATGACCGAGCGCGACGCCCTCGATCGGCTCGTGCAGTTCGGCGATGAGCGTCGATGCATCGCAGCCGCTGAAGCCTGCCGCGCGGACGCCCATCGCCGCGAGCTCCGATACGAGCATCTTGTTCACCGATCCGGCCAGGGTCGACACGACGACATCGAGCGTTGCGTCGTCGGTGATGCGCAGACCTGCGTGCGTGCGCTTCGCGATGCCGAGGCGCTTGAGATTCGCGTCGACATGCTTACCGCCGCCGTGTACGAGCACGATCTGCTCGCCGCTCTTCCACCGTTTGGCAATCGCGCCTAGCACTTCGGCGCGGCGCGACGCATCATCGAGAAGGCTCCCGCCGAGTTTGATGACGTTCATCAGATCAAGGCCTCCGTTTCCGCAAAATCGAACATGCGGTTGAAGTTCTGTACGGCCTGCGAGGCTGCGCCTTTGAGCAGGTTGTCGATGACCGAAACGATCACCGCGCGGCGGCCGCCCTGCAGGAGCTGGAAGCCGATCTCCGCGCGCGGCGTGTTGACGACGTTCTTCAGCTCCGGCAGTTGGCCGGCCGGCAGCACACGCACGAACGGGGCGTTCTCGTATACCCGCGCATACGCATCGGTGATCTGCTGCTCGGTCATCGCGTGCGTGAAGCCGACGTGCATCGTCGAGAGGATTCCGCGATGCACCGGCAGCAAATGCGCGACGAAGACAAGCGGCGCTCGGTCGCCGAGGTGAAGCTGCTGGCGGATCTCAGGCTCGTGGCGATGATTGCCAACGCCGTACGCCTTGAAGTTGCCGAACAATTCCGCAAACGAGAAGTTCACGTCCGCTTTCTTGCCCGCTCCAGAGACTCCGCTCTTCGAATCACAGATCACCGGCTGCTCGCGGTCGATCGCGAAATTGAGCGGACGCAAAGCGAGAAGGATCGACGTCGGATAGCAGCCGGGATTGGCGACGAGACGCGCTTTCTTCAATTCGCCGTTGCAGTATTCGGTGAGTCCGTAGACAGCCTCGCCGAGAAGTTTCGGGTTCTCGTGCGCGAAGCCGTACCAGGTCGGATACATCGACGGCTCCTCGAGACGAAATGCGCCGGAAAGATCGATGACGGTCATGCCGGCGTCGAGCAGTTTCGGCGCGAGCTCCGCGGACACCTCGTTCGGCGTGCAAAGAAAAACAACCTCGGGATTCGCAGCGATCAGTGCGTCGAGCGTAAACGGCTCGGCGATGAGCTTCGGAAGCGTCGGCGTGACCGGGCCGCGCGCGGTGCTGCTCGACGAAAAAAGCGCGACGAGATCAACGCCGTGATGGCGCGCCATGATCGCGGTCAGCTCCGCGCCGGAGTAGCCTGTGGCGCCAACGATGGCGACGCGCTTCTTCGGCGCAGCCGCAACTGGCGCCGCGGCGGCATCAACACGATCAGCAAATGAAATAGGTTCGTTCATGGCAATTCTCTGGGAACGCGCTCAGCGGACGTTGCGGCGGCGGACGCCGATGGTCCGTCGCAGGCGCTGCGCGAAGGTAGTGGCGGCGTCGGTGGTGCGGAAGGCGACGAAGATGGTGTCGTCGCCGCCGATGGTGCCGAGGACGCCGTCGATCTGCGCGGCATCGATGGCGCTGGCGACCGGCTGCGCACTCGCGGCCGGAGTCTTGATTACAACGAGGTTGCCGGCGGTATCGGCGCCGGTGACATATTCAGCAACGGCTTGTTCGAGCCGCGTCTCGACGACGTCACGCGGCGCAAAGGCGACGACAGCGCCGCCCGCGAACGCGTCATGGGTGATGTAGCCATTGGGCGACTTGGCCACGCCGAGCTCGCGCAGGTCGCGCGAGAGAGTCGGCTGCGTGACGCGGAAGCCGCGTTTCTTCAGCAGCGCCAGCAACTCCTCCTGCGAATGAACGGACTGCTCCCGAACGATCCGCTGGATCTCATCGCGTCTCCGCAGTCCGTGCCCATGCGCATGATTATTCATCGAGTCGAATTTTTATTCATCCTTCGATGGATGTCAACAGGGTTGTGAGCCTGGTATTCCGAATGTGGGGCGTCGGGAGCGGGACTAGGGCTGGTAGCTTCGGATCTCTTCGAGCGTCATCGATTCAGCCGCGTCAGGACCTCGTTGCTCGATGGCGCGACGCAACTGCTCAAAATCTTCCGGCGCCAGCGATGGAGGCGGAGGTTCGATCGTCACGTTTACGGCCGACTCATCCTGATCTTCCGCGCCTGGCAAGGAGTCGTTCAGTACCCATGGGCTGGCGTTCGTCTCGCGTGACGCCATCCGCCGAATATCCTCTGTGTCGGAAGTGATGTGAAAGTCGACATCACGACTTCTGACCACCGCTTTCACCGTTTGCGGCCAGCGCGGACCGAAGTGGTACACCGCCGCATACATGATCTTGGCAGTGACGATGCTGACTCCCGAGGCGATCATGGCGTTGTAGAAGACTTCGTGAACCGCTTCCCACGGCTTCGTTTTCTGGTCGCATGCGACGTCGTGAATCACCGATGCGTTTCGATACTTGCCTTCGAACGGACCGCCGATGATCGACCATGCGAACTGAGGGATCGACGCCCCGTCGACGACCCATTCCTTCGGCGCTTCCCAAGTGTTGCAGGCAGGATCGATGTACTGCAGCGTCTGCAGAAGCTTCATGCGGCGCCCATCCGGAAGCCATTCGGTTTGAACGGTTCCCACGTATCGGTTGCAGTTCATCACGCACCCCCGGCTTCACGCAGCGTTGTTGGTTGTGCGCGAATTATCGCATCGGTGCGGCCCGCAACTATCATTAATAGATGCGCACATTGATCCTCGCGTCGCTCCTGGCGTTCACCTTCAACCTCGGCGCGCAAACGCCGGAGACTCCGATCGGGTTCATCCCCGAGGCGATCGCATTCAAAGACGCGCCACCGACGCTGCCGCCGGGATCGAAAGTGTCCGTGCTCGAAGGCAATCCTGGCGCCGAGGGGATGTTCACGATGCGCGTGCGCATTCCGGCCGGCTCCGCGATTTCGCCGCACTGGCATCCGCGCCAGGAGCGCGTCACCGTTCTCGCCGGCGCCGTCGACCTCGGGTTCGGTTCCGTTGCGAACAAGAGCTCCGTCACTCGCTATCGCGCCGGCAGCTTCTATCTGAACCCGCCGCGCGTGGTGCACTACCTCTTCTTCCCTGAAAACACTGAGTTGCAGATCACCGGCGTCGGTCCGTGGGAGTTGATGACGACCGACCCGAACGAGAAGCCGGCCGCAACGACGGTCAAGGTGCGAGACATCACTCCGGCGCCGGGCAGCGAGCTGACCCCGACAACGACGATCAAAGCAACGATCGACTACGACATCCAGAATTTCCGGCCCGACACTTACTTCCTCGACTTCGTCTTCGAGTCGAGGGTGCCCAATCGAACGATCGGCATCGCCCCCACCGTCGTCCCTTATCGAAAAGATGCCACCCAAACACATTTCGTCGAGAGCGCGACCGGAACCATCACTCTGATTCAGGACCTCGGGCGCTTCCTCGATCTCCCCGATCTGAAGCGCCCAATCCGCATGCGCGTCTACGTTCACGAAAAACGGTCCGAGACCTCGAACCACGTGGTTGGGATGAGCGATTGGATCGAGTTCCACTGACCAGCGGCACTCCGTTTGCTGCTACGTTTGCACCATGAAGAAACGCACGCTCGGTAAGTCTCTCGAAGTCTCCTCCATCGGCCTCGGATGCATGGGCATGTCGGAGTTCTATGGCACAGGCGACGACGCCCAATCCATCGCCACGATCCATCGCGCGCTCGACCTCGGGTGCAACTTTCTCGATACGGCCGACATGTACGGTCCGTTCAAGAATGAAGAGTTGGTCGGCCGCGCCATTCGCGGCCGCCGCGACGAAGTCGTTCTGGCCACGAAGTTCGGCAACATGCGGGGCGACGACGGCGCGTTTCTCGGCGTAAACGGAAAACCCGACTACGTTCGCAACGCGTGCGAAGGCTCCCTCAAGCGACTCGGCGTCGATCACATCGATCTCTACTACCAGCATCGCGTCGACCGCACGACGCCAATCGAAGATACGGTTGGGGCGATGGCGGAGCTGGTGAAGGCTGGAAAGGTCCGGTACATCGGACTGTCCGAGGCGGCGCCGGCCACGATTCGCCGCGCACATGCCGTGCATCCGGTCACCGCGCTGCAGACCGAGTACTCGCTCTGGAGCCGCGATCCGGAAGACGAGATCCTGCCGACGATACGCGCGCTCGGCATCGGCTTCGTTTCCTATTCGCCCATCGGCCGCGGATTTCTCTCGAGCCGCATCAAGACGGTCGACGATCTCGAGCCGAATGACTTCCGCCGCAACTCGCCGCGATTCAAAGGCGAGAACTTCGAGCGCAATCTCGACCTCGTGCGCGACATCGAAGCGATCGCAAAGGCAAAAGGTGTCACGCCCGCGCAGCTCGCCATCGCATGGGTGCTTGCTCGCGGCAACGACATTGTCCCGATCCCCGGCAGCAAGAGCATCGGCCACCTCGAGGAAAACATTGCCGCGGCTGAGATCACGCTGACTGCTTCAGAACTGGCGCGGATCGATGAGGCGGCGCCGAAAGGTATCGCCGCCGGTGACCGGTACGCGAGCATGGCCACCGTGAACGCGTGAGCCCTGTCCCCAGACGAAAGATCAGTGGATCTGCGTCGAGCGTCATCTGCGGACCTATACTTTCCCCATGCAAAGCAAGGCGACGACCGTTCAGGAATACCTGTCCTCCCTGCCTGCCGATCGACGAGAGGCAATCGAGCGCGTTCGCGAAGTCATCCTCGCGAATCTCGACAAGGATTACGAAGAAGGGATGGCCTACGGAATGATCGGCTACTCGGTGCCGCACCGGATCTTTCCCTCCGGCTATCACGCCGATCCGCGCCAGGGATTGATGTTCGCCGCGCTCGCCTCGCAGAAAAACTACATGGCTGTCTACGTCATGGGTTTGTACACCGGGTGCGATGAAGCGAACGAGAGCGCACTCGTTCGCTGGTTCCGCGAAGCCTGGGCGAAGAGCGGCAAGAAGAAGCTCGCCATGGGAAAGGCGTGCATCCGATTCAAGAAGATCGACGATCTGCCGCTCGACGTCCTAGGCGAAGCGATCCGGCGGATACCGGCGAAGGTCTACATCGAGAACTACATGAAGGCACGCCGCGCCATCGAGGCCGCAGGCGGAGCCCGTAAGGCGGCAGCGACGAGGCACAAATCAGCATGAGAACTTCCACACGAATCGCCACACTCGCTGTCCTTCTGTTCGCAACCTTCGCCTGGGCCACGCCACCGCCTCCCTGCACGACGATCATCATCGTTCGCCACGCAGAGCAGACAGATCCTACGGCCACCGATCCTCCACTGAGTCCCGCCGGAGCCGCGCGGGCGGCGGCACTGGCCGTGGCGCTCGAGCACTCGGGCGTGCAGGCCATCTACGTCACGCAATTCAAGCGGACGAAGCAAACCGCGGCGCGGGTCGCATCGCTGCTCCACGTTCCTGTGACCGAGGTTCCGGTCGATCTCGCGCATGTCGGGGAGTATCCGCGTCAACTCGCGCGTCGCATCTTCACGGAGCATCCCAGCGGCACCGTTCTCGTAGTCAGCCACAGCAACACCGTCCCCGGAATCGTGAGCGCGCTGACGAACATCGCGGTCCATCCACTTGCAAGCACCGAGTACGACCGGTTCACCGTCGTAACCGCGGGCCCTTCCGGCTGCCAGCACGTGCTTCAGGCCCAATACGGGCATTGAGTTGTCACGCGAAGGCGCGAAGACACGAAGAGGCCATCGCCATCTTCGCGTCTTCGCGTCTTCGCGTGACAGCCTTCACCCCAAATTCACAATTAACCCTACGATGGAGCCATGCGCCGCGTCCTCATCGTCGATGACGATCCGAAAGTTTGCGAGACGCTCGATCGCTATCTGGCGCATGCCGGCTACACGACGGCATCAGCGCTCGATGGCGCGCGGGCGCTGGAACTGGCACGGACGTTCGCTCCCGACTTGATCGTGCTCGACCTGATGCTGCCTCGTGTTGACGGGCTCGAAGTCTGCCGCACGTTGCGGGCAACCTCGCAGGTTCCGATCATCATGCTGACGGCCAGGACAACCGAGCGCGACAAACTCGCCGGCCTCGCCCTCGGCGCCGACGATTACCTGACCAAGCCGTTCAGCCCGCGCGAGCTCGTGGCACGCGTCGAAGCTGTGCTGCGCCGGGCCGGATCGTCGGAGAGGAACGAGTGCGTCGCGGCGGGCACGCTGGTGATCGATCCCGACCGTTGCGAAGTCACCGTCGCCGGCGAGCCGGTCGTGCTGACCGCCACCGAGTTGCGGCTGCTCCTCTCGTTGGCGCGCTCCCCCGGCCGCGTCTTCCGCCGCGACGAACTGGCCCGCCTCGCACTCGGCGACGACTTCGACGGAATGGACCGCACGATCGACGCGCACATCAAGAATCTGCGCCGCAAAGTCGGTGCGGAGCTCATCGCCACCGTCTTCGGCATCGGCTACAAACTGGTGGCCTGATGCGGCTCTTTCCCACACTGCGCGGCCGCCTCATCGCTATGGTCGCGGCGCTCGTCGCCGTCATGATCGGCAGCGTGGCCGTCATCTCGACGCGCGTGGCGCATTACGAGATCCGTAAGTTCGACGTCGCCGTGACGACCGGAGGGAGTCCTCGCTTGCCGCCCGCTACGTCGTTTCAGATTGACCGGCTGAAGCCGCCTACGCCAGGAACAATTGCCGTGTTCTACCGCGAGCACGGCACGTGGGCTGGCGTGCAACCGGCCGTCGATCAGATGGCGAAGACTTCTGGAACCGACATTCTTCTCTTTGATCGTGACCGGCGGCTGGTGGCGTCGTCGAGCAACCAACTTCGCAACGCGCGG
>DATLVW010000047.1:0-6763 GCA_035577085.1 Thermoanaerobaculia bacterium | reverse complement strand
TGGCCGCGGGGATCGACATGTTCGACTGCGTGATGCCGACGCGCAACGCGCGCAACGGCTCGCTTTTCACGAGCTTAGGCAAGGTCGCGATCAAGAATGCACGGTACGCCACCGACCAGCGTCCGCTCGATCCCAACTGCTCCTGCATGACCTGCCGGACGGTCTCCCGCGCCTACCTGCGGCACCTCTACGTGAACGGCGAAATCGCGGCAATGGTCTATAACACCGTCCACAATGTTTCGTTTTACCTTGACTTGATGCGAGGTATTCGGCACTCTATCGCGTCCAACTCTTTGCAGGCTTTTCGCGATGCGTTCCTCTCGCGGGTCGTGAGCGGCGAAGTAGACGCCTGATCGACAGAGAGCCCCCGAGCGAAAAACAGAGAAAAACGATATGACAGCGATTGCTTTGCTTCTCCAGGCCGGTTCCGGCGGAACGGCCTCCTTTCTCATCAACATCCTGCCGATTGCGGCAATCTTTCTTGTTTTCTACTTCCTCGTCATCGCCCCCGCGAACAAGCAGCGGCGGAAGACGGCGGAAATGCTGAGTACGCTCAAAAAGGGTGATCGCGTCCTTACATCGGGCGGGATTTACGGGACGATTCAGGCTGTTGAGCCCGAAGTTGTCTACCTGAAGATCGCCGAGAATGTGAAGGTCAAGGTTGCACGTTCAGCGATCACCGGAATCACCACGGGCGATGCGGCCGAGTGACCGCCCCCTATCTTCCTGGAGGAAATCTTGACTAGAGGTCTGTTGTGGAAAGTCATCCTGATCCTCGTTGTCCTCGTCGGCTTCGCCGCCGCGACGATACCGACCCAAGACAACCCTGAGCCGATCCGACGCGGCCTCGACCTGAAGGGCGGTACGCATCTGGTCATGCGCGTCAACGTCGGCGACGCCGTTCGCCTCGAGACCGACCAGGCCTCGGAGATGCTGAAGGCGCAGGCGAAGAAAACCAATCTGCCGATTCCGGTGACGCGCCGCGTGAACGACACCACGTTCGTGGCAACGCTCCCGGCCGATACGCCGGTCACTCCGTACGAGACGATCGCCAAAGACTTCCTCGGCTCCTTCGACACCGGCCGCACACCGGAAGGGTTGATGCAGTTCAAGATGAAGACGGCGTCGCAGACGGCCATCGAGCGCGATACGGTCGCCCACACCGTCGAGACGATCGACAACCGCGTCAACGCCCTCGGCGTCACCGAGCCCTACATCGCACCCGAGAGCGGCTATCGCATCGTCATTCAGTTGCCCGGCGTCGACGACCCGGCCCGCGTGAAGGACATCATCAAGACGACGGCCCAACTGCAGTTCCGCCTCGTCGAAGGCAATCCCGGCTCCGACGCGGCAGCCGCCCTGGCCAGCGTTCCCGACAACATGAAGACGGAAGTCGACGTGATGCCGGGCACGAAGGAAGACGCGCTGGGCCGCGCGGCGGGCATCGAGTACTACGCGGTTCGCAAGACCGTTCCCGTCACCGGCACCGATCTCAAGAACGCACGCGTGCAGAAAGGCCAGCTCGGACAGCCGAACGTCGGTTTCTCGCTGACGCCTGATGGTGCGCGCAAGTTCGGCGACCTCACCGGCGCCAACGTCCATCGCCGGCTGGCCATCGTCCTCGACAACAAAGTCGTATCCGCGCCGGTCATCAACAGCCAGATCACCGACTCCGGCGTCATCGAAGGAAGCTTCAGCGCGCAGCAGGCCGCCGATCTCTCTCTCGTCCTCCGCAGCGGATCGCTGCCGGCATCGTTGACGACTCTCGAAGAGCGCACGGTCGGACCGTCGCTCGGACGCGACTCGATCCGACAGGGCATTCTGGCGTCGATCATCGGTTTCATCGCCCTCGTCCTCTCCGTGCTGCTCTACTACAAGGGCGCCGGAATCAACGCGGTTCTCGCGCTGCTGCTGAATCTCGTCATCCTGCTCGGCATGATGGCGATCTTCCACGCCACCCTGACCCTGCCCGGAATCGCCGGCATCATCCTGACACTGGGCATGGCCATCGACTCCAACGTCCTCGTGTTCGAGCGTATCCGCGAAGAGCTGCGCGACGGCAAGACCGTGCGCGCCGCGATCGAGAACGGCTTCTCGCGCGCGTTCGGCACCATCATCGACACCCACATGACGACGATCATCTCGGCGTTGTTCCTGTTCCAGTTCGGAACGGGTCCGATCAAGGGATTCGCCGTCACACTTCTCATCGGTCTGTTCGCGTCGGTCTTCACCGCGTTCTTCGTGTCGCGCGTGATCTTCGACGTCATGTACAAAGCGCAGAATCGCCCGACCGAGATCAGCATCTAGGCCAGGCGAGGAGAGATACCCATGCAGATATTCGTCAATTCCAAATATGACTTCGTACGCTGGCGCTTCATGGCGGTCAGCTTTTCCGTGCTCTTCATGCTCGTCGGTCTGGCCATGTTCTTCAAGCACGGCATCAACTGGGGCATCGATTTCGCCGGCGGCGCAACGGTCACACTCAAGTTCCGTGACGCTGTTCCGATGGACCGCCTCCGCGCTGACCTGGCCGACGCGTCGATTCAGCAGTACGGCAAAGCGGAGGACCGCGCGATCCTCATTCGTTTGCCGGAGCTGAAGCAGGAAACGGACTACGCCGGACAGGTGGTCGCCAAGCTGATCAAGGATCTCAATCCCGAAGCAGCGACCAAGCTCGATCTCAACTTTCAGGGCCGCGACCGGCTGGCCGAGCTTCTCTACTCGCTCGATCCTGACGCGAAGGGAACGCTGCCCACTGCGAAGGATTACTACCGGAACGTCGCGCAGAACGTGATCAACAAGCGTTCGGAAGTCGGCATCTTCACGGCCATCAGCCAGGCCACCTCAGCTCCCGGCGTCACGACCGCCTCCGCGCGCATCCTCAACGAGAAATGCTTCCTCGGCGCGTTCAACCTGCTCAATCAGGAAACGGTCGGTCCGCAGGTCGGCGCGGAGCTGCAGCAGAAAGCCATCTGGGCCGTCGTCCTTTCGACGCTGGCCATGGGCGTTTACCTCTGGCTTCGTTTCGATCTGATGTTCGGCGCCTCGGCAATCGTCTGCATCGTCCACGACGTCCTCATGTCGCTGGCTTTCCTGATGATGATCAACGGCGAGTTCTCGCTGAACATCGTCGCCGCACTCCTGCTCATCGTCGGCTTCTCGATCAATGACACCGTCGTCATGTACGACCGCGTCCGCGAGAACAGGCGGAAGCTGAAGACACGCATGACGCTCGAAGAGCAGCTCAACCTGGCCATGAACCAGACCCTGTCGCGAACGATCCTGACGTCCGGCTCGGTCGTGGTCGTGCTCGTGGCGCTGATCCTCTTCGGCGGCAAGGTGATCCACGAGTTCGCGTGGATCCTTCTCATCGGCGTTCTCGCCGGCACCTACTCGACCGTCACGATCGTCCCCGCCGTTGCGATCGCCTGGAACAACCTGACAGGCCGTACGCACGACCTCTCCGGACCGGCTACCCGCCCGCGAGCCGAAGCACGCGTCGAGACAGTGCCTCCGCCACCGCAGCAGCGCAAGCGCCGCGTGGGCTGATAATCACATCGTCCTCATCACGAAAAACGCCGCCGGCTTCGGCGGCGTTTTTGTTTTCAAGAAGCGCTCACCACAGAGGCACAGAGGCCGCGGAGATCAGCATCTGATCTCTGTGTTCTCTGTGTCTCTGTGGTTCAAGATGGTGTCGTCGATGTACTGACCCCATCGATCTCCCGCATCTTCCGCAACTGCGGCGACCACGCCATCGTCACAGCGACGACGACCAGCGTCATCACACCGCCGAAGATCACCGAGGGTACGGTTCCGAGAAGGCGAGCTGCAACGCCGGACTCGAACGCGCCGATCTCGTTCGATGAGCCGATGAAGATCTGATTCACCGACGACACGCGCCCGAGAAGGTGTTGCGGCGTCAGCGTCTGCAACAGCGTTCCCCGGATGATCACGCTCACGTTGTCAGCCATCCCGCCGACGGTCAGCAGCGCCAGCGAGATCCAGAAGTTGTGCGACAGGGCGAAGAAGATGATCGTGATGCCGAAGATTGCCACCGCTGCGAATAGCGCTGCTCCGGTACGCCGCATCGGACGCCGGTGCGCGACGATGATGCCGGTGACGAGCGAGCCGGCTGCCGGCGCTGCGCGAAGGACACCCAGACCCTGCGGTCCGGCTCCGAGCATGTGCGCAAAGATCGGCAGCAGCGCCACCGCGCCGCCGAAGAGTACGGAGAAGAGATCGAGCGTCATCGCTGCTAGGAGAATGCGTTGCCCGAGGAGGAAGCGGATGCCGATGCGAAGACTCTCGCCGATCGGGATCTCTTCCGCCTGCTGCGGCCGCACGTCGTGCGCGATGAACCACAGCGCGCCGAGGGCCAGCGTCATCAGCACGATCACGACTGCGTACGCCGCAGCCGGTCCGGCAAAGCCATAGATCAATCCACCAATAGCAGGCCCGAGCACGGCGGCGAACTGCCACGTTGAGCTACGCCAGGCAACGGCGTTCGCGAATAGGTCGCGTGTGACGACCTCAGCTGACAGTGCCGTGAACGCCGGCCTGATGAAGCTGCGCAAGATACCGCTCAGAAAGATGACGAGGTAGATCGGCCAGACGTGGCCTCGCGCGATCATCCCGCTGGTCGTGAAGAGCAGCAGCGCGATCGCCGAGAGCAGCATCCCGAACGTGCCGACGATGGCGATCGGACGACGCGGCAGGCGGTCAGCAACATGCCCGGCATACAACGCCACCGCGATGAACGGCAACGCCTCGGCGAGACCGATCATCCCGAGCGCGAGCGGATCGCGCGTGACCTGAAACACCTGCCAGCCGACAACGACGATCTGCGCCTCGCGGGCCACCGTCGAAGTTGCGTAGCCGAGGATCAGCCAAAGGAAGTTGCGGACGCGGAGCGCTGCATACGGATCGTGCGTGGCCAAGCGGGCGCGGAGTGTATCGCGATGCAGACGTGTGAAAATGCGCGTACACCAGAGATCAGAGACAAGAGATCAGGTTTATCCGGTATCTCTGATATCTCTGATCTCTAGTCGCTGATCTCTGTTCACGCATGCCTGCCAACTCGCGTTTCAAAATCGCCTACGCGCTGCTCATCGTCTGCGCGGCCGCACGGCTTCTGCTGCAGATGGCCGCGCTCCCGCCGTACGCCGGCCTCGACGAGATTTACCACGTGGCGCGCCTCGCGTTCGTGCGCGCCGAGCATCGCAATCCGACGACGACCGAGCCTTCGATCCCACCGTACTTAGTCGCGAGCATCGCGGCGGCTCAAGGCGACGCGTTACGTAGGTCGGACTCTCAGTCCGACAAACGGGTGCAGTCGGACTGGAGAGTCCGACCTACGTCTAGCGCGATCGCCATGCCCGCGATGGGTGAGTCTGGCGACCGCTGGCCCTCGATCGTTGCGGAACGCGGCGGCCATATTCTCGACGATCGTCCGTTGGCTGCTGCCGACGTGAAGCCATACGTCGTCCGCAACTACGAAGCCCAGCAGACGAGCATTTACTACTCGCTCACGGCGTGCCTCGTACCGCTGCGAAGCGCAATCTTCGAACTGCGGATGTGGCGGCTGCTGTCGCTCCTTTTCGCGCTGATCACGGTGATCGCGACCGCGGAGATCGGCCGGCGCTGGATCGGTCCGATCGGAATCCTCGGCGGCGCGATTCTCGTCTCACTCCCGACCTGGGAAACGCTCATCCTTCGCGCCAGCAACGATGCCTTCGCCTGCATGCTCGTCGCAGTCGCCATCGCCATCAGCGTGGCAGCACCACGCCGGCCGCTCATCATCGCCATGGAAGCGCTGACGTGGGGACTGGCACTCAACGCGAAGATGTACACGTGGCCGCTGCTCATCGTGCTTCCCCTACTTTGGCGAAGAGAGAAGGCAGGCAAGGCTCGAATCGCCGCCGTCTCCGCCGTGTCGCTCATCGCCATCGTTCTGACGTTCGCCGAGCTTTCGGCAAGAACGAGCACTGAGGTCGTGCAGTATCCAGGCGGCAGTCCGCTCGGCGTCGTGGCGCTCGCTCATCAAGCTGGGCCGGTACACGAAGCCGGCGCCAACGTCAGCGAGATCGTCCGCGTCACCATCGCCAGCGCCGCCTGGACCTCGGGGCAGCACAACGACGCACTCCGCCCGGCTGCAATCGCGCTCTATCTCGGTCCGGTCATCATCGCTATGATCGTGGCGCTGCGCCGCGAGAATGTCGCGCCGGCTCTGCTCACCCTAGGCGCCTTCGCACTCGCGCAAACTTACAACGTCATCGTCTGCGTGCTCGCACAACGGGCCGGCAGCCAGGTTCCGATCGGCGGAAAAGAAGGGTGGTACTGGTTCGTTCTGGTACCCATCGTCGTGCCGGCGCTCCTCCTCCCGGCGTTGTCGCGATGGCGATTGGCCGCATGGTGGATCGTGGCTTGGGACGTAGTGATCACCGAGGTTGCGTTGTTCCAAGACTTTGCAGGCGCTTCGTCACCGGCGCATGGATCGATGCTTTTTCGGTGGGGTCCGCTGCATCTTCCGTTCACCGCGCACCTCGGAGGAATCGGCGTCGGACCGTTCGCCGCGTGGACCACACTCATCCGCGTCGCCCACCTAGGCGCCTTCTTCGGCTTAGAATCGATCTTGCAGGAATCCACGAAGACAAAGCTGAGACTGAATGACCGAAACACTGACATTGCCCACCCAGACTGACGCGCGCCGCGCCCCTCGAATCCCGGTCGCCGTCCTCGGCGCTACCGGCTCCGTCGGACAGCG
>DATLVW010000046.1:0-4304 GCA_035577085.1 Thermoanaerobaculia bacterium | reverse complement strand
TCTACGTCCGCATCGACCGCAAGCGCAAGTTCCTCGGTTCCGTCTTCCTTCGCGCCCTCGGATTGACGACCGACGAAGAGATCCTTCGCCAGTTCTACACGCCGATCAAGGCGAAGCTCACCGGCGACCAGGTCACGCTGTCGTTCGACCGCCGCGTCCTCGATCAGGAAGAGGCGAAAGAGCGTCACTCGATCCGCGGCCGCCGCACGGTCCGCACCGTGTTCGCAGGCGTGAAGCTCGACCAGAAGATGGCCGATGCTCTGACCAAGCACAACGAAGCGTCCGCCAAGGTCGACTTCGCGGCGATGGATAAGGCCGTCTTCCTCTCCGACGTCGTCGACGTCAACAGCGGCGAGGTTCTCTTCGAAGCGAGCGAGAACCTGCCTGCCGATTGGGCTGACGTTCTTCGCGCGCACGACGTCGAGTCCGTCGATGTCATCTTCCCGGAGTGGGATCTCGTCTCCGACATCCTGCTCAACACCGTTCGCAAAGACACCGCGAAGTCGTTCGAAGCGGCCATCATCGAGATTTACCGCCGCATGCGCCCGGGCGATCCTCCGACCCTTGAGTCGGCCAAGGCACTGTTCGAAGGCATGTTCTTCGACGCCCGCAAATACGACTTCTCGCGCGTCGGCCGTTTCAAGTTCAACATCAAGCTCGATCTCGATTCGCCCGTTACGCAGAAGACGATGTCGGCCGAAGACTTCTTCGTCGTCATCAACTACCTGCTCCGCCTCCGCAAGGACGTCGGCCGCGTCGACGACATCGATAACCTCGGCAACCGCCGTGTCCGCGCAGTCGGCGAGCTGCTCGAGAACCAATTCCGCATCGGCCTTGTGCGCATGGAGCGCGCGATCAAGGAAAAGATGTCCGTCCACCAGGACATCGATTCGGCGATGCCCCACGATCTCATCAACTCCAAGCCGGTCATCGCTGCCATCAAGGAGTTCTTCGGTTCGTCGCAGCTCTCGCAGTTCATGGATCAGACGAATCCGCTCTCCGAAGTCACGCACAAACGGCGTCTGTCAGCCTTGGGACCGGGTGGTCTCTCCCGCGAGCGCGCCGGATTCGAAGTGCGCGACGTTCATCCGACGCACTACGGCCGTATCTGCCCGATCGAGACGCCTGAAGGTCCGAACATCGGTCTGATCTCGTCGCTGGCGTGCTACGCCCGCATCAACGAGTACGGTTTCATCGAGAGCCCGTACAAGAAGGTCGAAAACGGCCGCGTGCTCGATCACTACCGCATCGTCAAGGTCGGCGACTCGAGCTTTACGCTCAGCCAGATCGTCGAGAAGCGCGACCTGCAGAAGGAAAACAACCGCATCGGCAAGGAGAACGCCGGCGCGAAGACCCGCAAGGGCCAGCTCGCGCTTGCCGAAGCCGAGCCGTACGCGTTCTATCTCTCCGCATGGGATGAAGAGCGCTACACGATCGCGCAGGCCAACGTGGTGATGGACGAGGAAGGCAATCTCGTTCACGATCGCGTCATCGCACGGCAGTCCGGCGACTTCGTATCTATTGAAAAAGAAAAAGTCGACTTCATCGACGTCTCGCCGAAACAGCTCGTTTCCGTGGCCGCATCGCTCGTTCCCTTCCTTGAGAACGACGACGCGAACCGCGCGCTCATGGGCGCCAACATGCAGCGCCAGTCCGTTCCGCTCCTCCGCACCGACTCGCCGCTCGTCGGCACCGGTATGGAGAACATCGTGGCTCGTGACTCCGGCGCCGTCGTTCTCTGCAAGCGCGCCGGCATCGTCGACCTCGTCGACTCGAACCGCATCATCGTTCGCGTCGAAGCCGAAGACGTCGAGACCGGCGAGACCAAAGAGTTCGGCGCCGACATCTATCAGCTCATCAAGTTCAAACGCTCCAACCAGAACACCTGCATCACGCAGAAGCCAAACGTACGAGAAGGGCAAAGGGTCCGCAAGGGCCAGGTGCTTGCCGACGGGCCCTGCACCGATGCCGGTGAGCTGGCTTTGGGACGCAACATCCTGGTTGCCTTCATGCCGTGGCGCGGCAACAACTTCGAAGACGCCATCCTCGTCTCCGAGAAGCTGGCCAAAGAGGATTACTACACCTCGATCCACATCGAAGAGTTCGAGATCGAAGCCCGCGACACGAAGCTCGGACCGGAAGAGATCACGCGCGACATCCCGAACGTGTCGGAAGGCGCGCTCCGTGACCTCGACGAGTCGGGCATCGTCCGCATCGGAGCTACCGTAAAACAGGGCGACATCCTCGTCGGCAAAGTCACGCCGAAGGGCGAGACGCAGCTCACTCCTGAAGAGAAGCTGCTCCGCGCCATCTTCGGTGAGAAGGCCGGCGATGTTCGCGATGCCTCGCTGAAAACGCCTCCCGGAATCGAAGGCACGGTCGTCGACGTGAAGATCTTCTCGCGCAAGGGCGTCGAGAAAGACCTTCGCGCCAAGTCGATCGAAGAGGGCGAGATCGAGCGGATGAACCGCAACATCCAGGACGAGATCCGCATCATCACCGACGCCCGCAACAAGCGCATCGGTGACGTCCTCAGCGACAAGAAGCTGCAGCGCGACGTGGTCGACTTCCGCTCGGGCGAGACCCTCGTCGGCAAGGGTCAGACCGCGACCAAGGAGACGGTCAACCGCCTCTCGCGCCGCGAGCTGCTGGCGCTGCCGGTCGATGAAGAGACGCGCGAGACAATCCGCATGTTCGTCGAGCGTGCCGAAAATCGCATCCGCGTGCTGGAGCAGAAGGCCGAAGAGCGTCGCGAAGACCTCCAGAAGGGCGATGAGCTCCCGCCGGGTGTCATCAAGATGATCAAGGTCTACGTCGCCATGAAGCGCAAGCTGAGTGTCGGCGACAAGATGGCCGGACGCCACGGTAACAAGGGCGTCATCAGCCGCATCCTCCCCGAAGAGGACATGCCGTACCTGCCGGATGGCACGCCGGTCGAGATCGTTCTCAATCCGCTCGGCGTTCCGTCACGCATGAACGTCGGTCAGATCCTCGAGACGCACCTCGGCTGGGCCGCCCGCGTTCTCGGGCTCTACTTCTCGACGCCCGTGTTCGACGGCGCCATCGAGTCCGAGATCAAAGCGCAGCTCAAGGCCGCGAACCTGCCCGACGACGGCAAGACCCCGCTCTTCGACGGCATGACCGGCGAGCAGTTCGAGCAGCGCGTCTGCGTCGGCTACATCTACATGTTGAAACTGTCGCATCTGGTCGACGACAAGATTCACGCGCGTTCGATCGGACCGTATTCACTCATCACACAGCAGCCGCTTGGTGGCAAGGCTCAGTTTGGCGGTCAGCGCTTCGGAGAAATGGAAGTCTGGGCTCTCGAAGCGTACGGCGCCGCCTACACCTTGCAGGAGCTGCTCACCTCGAAGTCCGACGACGTCGAGGGCCGCTCCAAGATTTACGAGGCAATCGTCAAGGGCGAGGTTCCGGATGATCCGGGTCTGCCCGAGTCATTCAACGTCCTCGTTCGCGAACTGCAGTCGCTCTGTCTCGACGTCGAGCTCCTGAAGGAATAGCGAATGGCGAAAAAAGTCACAGCCGTTGCCAGTATGCCCGACGCTTCCTGCCCTGCCTGTCAGGGTATGGGAGCGGTCAGCATGACCGCACATTTCCCCTCGGGCGACCAGGAATGGGAAGCCCCCTGCTGGATGTGCTACGGCAACACCGTGGCGCTTTCGTTGCCGACACCGCGTTCAAAAGATAACGCCTGACACATAGGGAGGCGCAATTTGGAAAGCTTCAACTCATTGTTTCAGTCCACCAAGCCGCAGGCGATCAACGATTTCAACGCAATCAAGATCAGCCTCGCGTCTCCGGAGAAGATCCGGTCGTGGTCGTACGGCGAAGTAACCAAGCCGGAGACGATCAACTACCGCACCTTCAAGCCGGAGCGCGACGGCCTCTTCTGCGCCAAGATCTTCGGCCCGATCACCGATTGGGAATGCCTCTGCGGCAAGTACAAACGCATGAAGCATCGCGGAGTCATCTGCGACAAGTGCGGCGTCGAAGTGACGAAGTCGAAGGTGCGCCGCGAGCGGATGGGACACATCGAGCTGGCCTCGCCCGTTTCGCACGTCTGGTTCTTCAAGGGCCTGCCGTCACGCATCGGTCACCTCCTCGACATCTCGCTGCGCGACCTCGAGCGCATCCTCTATTTCGAGTCGTATGTGACGATCGATCCGGGCGACCTGTCGAACGTCCTCGACGAGAAAGAGCTGCTCACCGAAGAGCGCTACCGCGAGCTTCGCACCGCGCACGGTGACGTCTTCGTCGCCAAGATGGGCGCCGAGGCGATCAAG
>DATLVW010000045.1:0-5085 GCA_035577085.1 Thermoanaerobaculia bacterium | reverse complement strand
TACTCGTGATGTTCGACGAGCATGTCGCGCATGTCCTGCTTCACGTGCGCGCAGCGGTCGTTGAGCCCCGGCACGCGGTCGATGACGTCGATCACGAGGTGGAAGCGGTCGAGATTGTTGAGCACCGTCATGTCGAAGGGCGTGGTCGTCGTCCCTTCCTCTTTGTATCCGCGAACGTGAAGGTTGTCGTGGTTCCTGCGGCGATAGGTCAGGCGATGAATGAGCCACGGATAGCCGTGGAAGGCGAAGATGACGGGGCGGTTGGTCGTGAAAATCGAATCGAAATCGGCGTCGGAGAGTCCGTGCGGATGCTCCGACTGCGGCTGCAGCGCCATCAGGTCGACGATGTTGACGACGCGGACCTTCAGGTCCGGGATGCGCTGCCGCACGATGTCGACGGCAGCGAGAATCTCGAGCGTGGGAACGTCGCCCGCGCAAGCCATCACCACGTCCGGCTCGGCGTTCTCGTCGTTGCTTGCCCACTCCCAGATACCAACGCCGGCCGAGCAATGTTTGATGGCCGCGTCCATGTCGAGGTACTGCAACGCCGGCTGCTTCCCGGCGATCATCACGTTCACGTAGTTGCGGCTGCGCAGGCAGTGATCCATCACGGAGAGCAACGTATTCGCGTCGGGAGGCAGGTACACGCGCACGACCTCGGCCTTCTTGTTCGTGACGTGATCGATGAAGCCGGGATCCTGGTGGCTGAAGCCGTTGTGATCCTGCCGCCACACGTGCGACGTCAGCAGGTAGTTGAGCGAGGCGATCGGCCGCCGCCAGGGAATGTGGCGCGTGGTCTTCAGCCACTTCGCGTGCTGGTTGAACATCGAGTCGATGATGTGAATGAACGCTTCGTAGCAGGAGAAGAGCCCGTGCCGGCCGGTCAACAAGTAGCCTTCCAGCCATCCCTGGCAAAGATGCTCGCTCAGCACTTCCATGACGCGGCCGTCGTGCGTGATGTGATCGTCCGTCGGAAGGATCGTTCCCGTGAAGACGCGGTCGGTCGTCTCGAAGACGGCGTTGAGGCGATTGGACGCGGTTTCATCGGGACCGACGAGCCGGAAGTTGTCGGGGTTCTTGCGGATGATGTCGCGCAGAAACCCTCCGGCGATGCGCGTGGCCTCCGCCAACTTCGTGCCCGGAACATCGACGTCCGTTGCGTAGTCACGAAAGTCGGGCATGCGCAGATCGCGAAGGAGCACTCCGCCGTTCGCGTGCGGATTCGCGCTCATGCGCCGCTCGCCGCGCGGCGCGAGCTCCGCGATCTCCGGCCTCAATCTCCCCTCTTCACCAAACAGCTCCTCGGCTTTGTAGCTCTTCATCCACTGTTCGAGCAGCTTGAGGTGCGCGGGATTGCCGGCCAGCTCGGAAAACGGGACCTGATGCGATCGCCAGGAGTTCTCGGCCGGTTTGCCGTCGACCTCTTTCGGTCCGGTCCACCCTTTCGGACTGCGCAGGATGATCATCGGCCAGATCGGCCGCTCGGAGAATCCGTTCGTTCGCGCGGCGGTCTGGATAGCGCGGATCTCGTCGAGGACCGCGTCCATCGCCGACGCCATCAACTGATGCATCGTGGCCGGGTCGTCGCCTTCGACGAGATGCGGCTCGTAGCCGTAGCCGCGGAAGAGATCGCGCAGCTCATCGTTGCTGATGCGCGCCAGAACTGTGGGATTGGCGATCTTGTATCCGTTGAGATGCAGGATGGGCAGCACGGCGCCGTCGCGAGCAGGATTGAGGAACTTATTCGAGTGCCAGCTCGCCGCCAGCGGCCCCGTCTCTGCCTCGCCGTCGCCGACGACGCATGCGGCGATGAGATCGGGATTGTCGAAGACCGCGCCGTACGCATGCACGAGCGCGTAGCCAAGCTCGCCGCCTTCATGAATCGACCCGGGCGTCTCCGGCGCGACATGGCTGGGGATCCCGCCGGGAAACGAGAACTGCTTGAAGAGCTTCCGCAGCCCATCAGCATCCTGACCTATGTTCGAATAGATCTCGCTGTACGTCCCTTCGAGATACGTATTCGCAACCAGCCCCGGCCCGCCGTGACCCGGCCCGGCGATGTAGATCACGCTGAGGTCGCGCGCCTTGATGACGCGGTTGAGATGCACGTAGATGAAGTTGAGCCCCGGCGTCGTCCCCCAGTGTCCAAGAAGCCGCGGCTTCGTATGCTCGAGCAGCAGCGGCTCGCGCAGCAACGGGTTGGCGAGCAGATAGATCTGGCCGACGGAGAGGTAGTTGGCCGCACGCCACCAGGCGTGAATGAGGTTCAACTCACTCGTTGAGAGAACTGCGCCGGCGTCGGTTCGCATATCGGTAGCCATGCGCAGGCATCATGCCACCGCGTAGTTACGGATTCCATGAGCCAATCGTTTCGGCGAAACGAATCGCGACGTCAACTCTGATAGCGAATCCGAAGAATGACGCCTCGGAGTCCGTCGTTGCGCTGCACGCTGATGCTCGACTCGGGGACGCCGAGGTCGATGAGGGAGTCGCGAAGATCAAGGGGGATGGGGTCGGCTGCTTCGATGTCCACCCACCGCTGCTCGTGTCCGGCGAAGACCGCAGAGATCGCGGCGAGCGTCTCGTGATTCGGCACGGTCTCCATGAAGACGTCGATGCGATCAGGAGTCGGGCGAGTCACATCGAGGCCGTCGATCTTCTTCAACTCGGCAAACTGCAGATCGAGCTCGGATCCGCGCTTCGCCCCTTCCTTCCCGCCCTTCACGCCGCCGATGATCGCACCGGCCAGGGTGGCTGCGTCCCGCGTGATGACGTAGCGGCCAACCATACCTTCTACAGAATCGCGGCTCGGTCCACCCAACACCGCAGCGAGAGTTCCGGCCACAACGCCGACGCGGCGTCCGGTGCGCGCACCGGCCTCCGCCCGTTCCCGCGATTCCCGCGCCGCTTCATCGACCGCGCCGACGTTAGTCGCGTCCGCGACAGGATTGAGGTCGCCGGAAACGCGTGGATCGGACATCGGTCTGGCGTCACCGGTGAAGCGAGGATCGGTTACCGGATCAGGAGCGCCCACTTGGTGGATGGGCTGCGACGTCACGCAGGCAGACAAAAGAAGGAAGGCGAATGCGGAGGCCGGGAACCAGCGAGTCATGATGCGATCTCCAGTCAAAGTCTGTAGCAGCGGGCGATGGCGACAGCCGTTGGTTCGCAATGCCCCTGCCAGCGGAGGATCGATTCGCTCGCCACGCGTCTGGAGGGGGAGCGCCGACGACGGTGCTGCGGGTGTCGTGCGATCACATCGCTTGCAAGCTCATGCATGGTCGACGGTTATCGTTACGCTGGCGCGCCTCGGGCTCGAGCGTGTAATGAATGATGCAGCGGGGAGATGAATGTTGCTCCGCCGCTCCCCGTTTGCCGGAAGACCTCGGCGAACGGGAGGAGCGGCGTGTGCGGAGGCCAACGCGTCTCTTTTCGAGGACAAGACAAGCCACCTGGTTGTCCTGAACGAGCGCGGATAAACGCGTTTTTCGGCTGAAAAACGTGACAGCACGCCGGATGAACGCGTTTTTTCGCGGAAAAACGCGACAGCACACCGGATGAACGCGTTTTTCGCAGGAAAAACGCGACAGCACGCCGGGTGAACGCGTTTTTTCTCGGAAAAACGCGACAGCACGCCGGAAAAACGCGTTTTTCGGCGGAGAAACGCGACAGCACGCCGGAAAAACGTGACGACTCGCCGGAAAAACGCGATAGCACGCAGGAAAAACACGTTTTTCGGCGAACAAGCGCGACAGCACATCGGATGAACGCGTTTTCCCTCGGAAAAACGTAACAGCACGTCAGAGAAACGCGTTTTTCGGCCGAAAAGCCGAACAGCACGCTTGGCGTGCGGGTGTAGCGCGTCGGGGGTCGGGAGTCGGAGAAACAAGCCAGATCACCATGGGTCTCTGGCGTGCGCCGCGACTGGGAGCTGGAAATGAATCGCTCTCCGACTCCCGACTCCCCACACCCGGCTTTGCACGCAATACGGTCGTCTTTCTCGACAATGACGAAGGAGGGGTCACCGGCTTCATCGAGGAGTTTTGGGGCGTTCGCGTCCGCGCGAAGAACATCAAGGAAGCCCGCAAGCAACTCAAGGACGCGGCGCAGACGTTCATCGATGAGAACCGCGAGGACATCCTCCGGCAGATGGACTCGGATGGTCCGGTGACGCGCGAGAAGATGCTGCTGGAGATTTGGCGCCGTCCACAGTCAGGAGTAGACTTCAATCGTGAAATCGAAGACGAGGAGAAACACATGCTTGCTCGAAAGTCCCCGTCGATAGTTGTGTTCGCGATACTCGTAACTGCCATGCTTTGTGTTGCTTCATGCACCACCACTCGCTCGGACGAGAATGTTCGTCTTAAAACGGCTCGAGCCATTGGCGGCGTCACCTCAGAGCAGGTCACAATCAGCAACCTTCATAGCTGGATGAAGACCAGGCCGTCTGGATTCGCCCTGGCCGTATCGCCGGTGTCCGAGAACTGGGAAGCTGCAACGCCCAAAGGACACTACATATGCGAGTCAGACGACTGGCTTAAGCGCGGTGCCAACTGCGTCAAGCGATAGCGTCTGCCCGACCGGGCATCTCGCGCAACTCTGTGCCTTAGCTTTCGAGGCTCGGCGCCGCCCAACAAGCGGTTGCACCCGACACGAACCGCTGCGTTGCCGCATCGCGAACCCATAGGTCTTCGCGTCGCGGTTCGTGCGGGTGAACCGCAGAGACGATAGCCTGCAACGCTTGCGGCCACACGGACTACTACTCGCAGCTTGACGCCATTCGGCGAACAGACGCGTGAGCTGGCTTGAGCGAAGGTACCCGAGCCATCCTCAGCGACTTTATGTGCAGCCACCCGACTTTATGTGCAGGCCGGAGTTTGTGTGCAAAGCCCCCACACCCCACTCCCACTACATGGCTCCCGACTTCGACGCGCCTCTTGAGGATTTCAAGGGCTAAATGGCATGAGGGTATTGCTCAAGAAAGGACGTTAACGGATTTCGACCTCCGCCCTGACAGCACTCGGGCGAGGACGCCCGAGTGCCCGCGGTCGAGACGACCGCACTCCGAACAGAGGAGTGTGGGCG
>DATLVW010000044.1:0-7303 GCA_035577085.1 Thermoanaerobaculia bacterium | reverse complement strand
GGCAACCTCACCTTAGAAGGATAGCCGCCCGCCGAGTTGGATGTCGCGCGGATTGTTGCGGTCCTGGTTTACGAGTCCGAACTGTGCGTTGCGCGGGTCCATGTTGGAGTTGAAGAGCACGGTGTAGTTCAGCGCGTTGATCGATTCGATCCTGAGCTGGAAGGTCATGCCGCGGGGAAGACCGAAGTTCTTGTAGATGCCGACGTCCAACAGCTGAAGAGGATCGGAGCGGACATTGGACAGTGTCGACGGGAACGTGCGAACGTTGTTCCCGAGCTGGATGCGTGAATCGGTGCGGCCGGTGCCGCCCGCGATGAAGAAGCCCGAGGTATCCCAGGCGGGACAATCGAGACCGGCGACTCCGTTCGGGTTACCGGGGCAGACGTGTTTGCCGATGTGGGAATGGAGATCGTTCGGGTTGCGGGACGGATCGTAGTAGACGTTGCCCCAGCTCAGGGGGAAACCGCTCTGATATTGATAGGTCGCGCTGACGGACCAGCCGCCGATGAGCGCCTGCGTGAATCCACTCCAGTTGGAGCCCCACTTCTTGCCGGCACCAAACGGAAGATCGACGGTCCCTCCGAATGTGGCGCGATTCGGACGGTCATTGGGCGAAACGCGGTTCTCGAGAATGCCGTTCGACGGGTTCAGCATGTTGAGCTTGTCCGTCAGCCGTGAACGGGTATAGGAGGCTGTCAGGGAGGCGCCCTGATTGAACCGCTTCTCCAGCGACACCGAGGCGGCGCGATAGGCGTCGGAACCGCGGTACTCCTCGGTAACGATGCTCAGGAACTCGGGAAAAGGCTTCAGGAGCTGGCCGCGCGTGGTCGTTGCGCCGTTGAGGGTCGTTCCGGGCAGCATGCCGGCGAAGGGATTCGCGACCGAGGCGCTCAGGAAGCTCTCTTGTGCGGTGTCCCGAATGTTGGATGTGGAGAGGTATTGGTACGGAATACCGTTCAATTCGCGCTGCACCGGCAGATGCGTACCGCGCGAGTCGAGATAGTTGACTTCCATCTTCCAGCCGGCACCGAGGTCATGCTGGCCGCCGATCTGCCAACGCCGGTAGTACGGGCTTTCGCGCTGCGAGGGCGTGACCGAACCAATCGCCAATCCGAGACCGGTGGCAGCACCGAGCGAGGCACCAGTAGGCTGAATCAGGCCCCCAGTCGGAATCGGGTTGCTCAGATTCGCGAGGAAGGTCGCGCCATTGTTGTCCGTGGTGACGATTGCCGTCGGCTGCGAGAAGCCCGTTTGGTTGCCGGCATCGAAGTAATAGTCGTAACTGAAGAGGCCCGCTCCGGCGCGGAGCACCGTTTTATCTCCGATCTGGTAGGCGAAGGCGGCGCGGGGCATCACCTTGTGAAGGTCGTTGTAGATCCCTCCGTCGGTGAACTGCAAACCTCCCCGAACATGGAAGTCACCGACGGCAATCTGCGCGATCGGGTTCTTGGCGTAGTTCGCCAGCGCCGCGGCTTCGATCGGACTGCTGATCGAAGTATCAAAGCCGGAAATGGCTTGGTTGTGCGCCTCGGTCATGGCCTGGTCCAACTCGAACCGTACGCCGAGGTTCACGGTCAGATTCGAGTTGAGCTGCCAGTCGTCCTGCACGAAGAAGGCGTGCGAGACCTGACTGTAATTCGCTTTGGCTGCGATCTCGAACTGGCTCGAAACGGCGCCTGAATTTCCGACCGCACCGGTTCCTGTGGTGGGGAGCCCGAGAAGAAACTGTGCCCACTCCTGCGCCTGGTCGTTCAGCGGCGCGGAGTTGTTCAACCGGGTGTACGCACCGTTGAAGTTGTAGCGTCCCGCGCCATACGCGGGAACTTCGATCTTCCAGTGTTGATCACGAAGCTCGTAACCGGTGCGGATGGAATGGCCGTAAATCTGCCAGTCGGCACTGGGCACGAACGAGATGTTGGTAAAGGGCCGGTTGAAACCGGTTCCCCAGTCCGATCGCATCGAACCGAGCGTGGCGATCGTCGAGCCGGAGTTTGTCGTGCTGAATCCGCCGAAGGTGATGAACGGCAGGTACTTGTATCCATTCATCAACGCCACGGCCTGCGGGGAGAAACCCATGCTTGCCGGATCGAACTGGTCTCCCGCCTGTCGCCACTCGCCGAACTGCGACCAGGCGGTGCGGACGTCGAACACGAGGTTGCTCGATCGGACGTTGGTGTAACCGAGCGTCGTGCCGGTGTTGCTTCGATAGTCGAAACCGTGAGTGACGTCGAAGCCGTTGATGGTGCCGTTATTCGCATTTGCGGCTCCGAGGGCCCAGTTATACCGGTCCTCCTGCCGCTTGTTGTAGTACCCGTCGATGAAGAGCTTGTTGGAGTCGTTGATGTTGTGATCGACACGCCCGAGGATGGCGTTGTAGTCGTAGGGCCGCAACTGGTTGGTGAAGTAGTTGCCGCTCGTGCCGGGTTTGTTGGGGAGCGGATAAAGAGCGGCGTACGCCTTGGCTACGGCGTTGATCCGCTCGATTGGAATCTGGTTGTTCGAGAACGGCTTGCGAGTGAGGTTGCTCCCGGTGGCCGTCAGTGGATCGTAGATCAGACCCGAGAACTCTGAGAAATCACCCTGCCGCATTTTGACGGTCGGCACGGTATAGGTCGCGGGCTCGGCGTTCACGTCACGGAGATGCTCGTAGGAAACCATGAAGAAGGTGCGATCCCGGACGATGGGACCGGCGATTGTCGACGTCTCGCGGTTGTATTGCCGGGGCGGTTTTGGGGCGTCGGCACGCTCCGTGAGGAGCGGCGTCGCCGTCCTGCTGCTGTCGCGATTGAAGTACGAAACGTTCGCCTTCACGCCATTGGTTCCACTCTTCAACGCCAGGTTCACGGTCGCGCCGGCGGAGTGACCCGATTCGGCGTCGAATGCATTCGTCTGCACCTTGAACTCGGCGATGGCGTCCGAGGGAGGCGAGAAGCCGACCACACCGCTATTGTTGCCGGGGCTGCTCGTATTGGGAGACACCTTGTTCGGTGCACCATCAAGGGTGAAGTCGTTGCCGCCCTGCGAGCCGTTGGCGACGATTCCGGCCAGTCCGGCGTTGTCCATCGGCCGGTCAAAGTGGAGGTCTGAGTTGTCAACCAGGCCGGGCGCGAGGCGCGACAGCATGTAGGCAGTACCGTCTCCGAGAGGAAGCCGCTGGATCTGCGCGCTGTCGATCACCTGCCCTGTGGCGGGAGACGAGGTGTCGAGCAGCGGCGTGCTCGCAGTCACCTGGATGACTTCCGAGAGGGCGCCCTGCTCCATCTTGAAGTCGACGGTAACCGTAGCGCCGACATGGACCGCGATGCCTTTCCGGACCTCGGTCTTGAACCCGTCGAGTCCCGCTTCCACGGAATAGGTTCCAGGATTGAGGTGAGAGACGTGGTACGCGCCTTTGGAGTCCGACACCGACATGGCGGTGACGTTCGTTTCGACGTTCTTGACCGTGAGCGTCACGCCGGGAAGGAGTGCCCCGGATGTGTCTTTCACGATGCCGTCGATCGCCCCTCGGGATTCCTGCGCCGCGAGAGGAGCGCTGATGAGAATGAGGACCAGGACGATGAGCACCGCAAGGCTGATTCGTTGCTTCATGGGGGCGACCTCCTCGTTTTCGCGCAGGATTTGCTTGGTTTGAGAACGGAGATGTTATATGACCACTAACGCATGCTAGTCAAGTGTTGTCTTACCAATATGACAAAATCACTCAACCATGTGATCTCCTCCGTTGCTCTCGCGGCTATCGTTTTCGCTTGCGCAGTGATACCAGCGCCAACGCGACAGGGTGGACACGATGACAAACAGCAAGCAGTGATCGCGTCATCATTGGTATTACCAATAGGTCTAGCCGAAACGACTATCGGGGGGCTCGATGGGGTACTTCGGGTCACCACGCTCGCCGCTGACGGTCCAGGCTCTCTTCGCCGCGCCTTGGAGGACACGCGTCCGCGCCTCGTCGTCTTCGAAGTCGGAGGAGTGATCGATTTGCAGGGCCGGTCCCTCGATGTCAGGCATCCCTGGGTTACTGTCGCCGGCCAGACCGCCCCCGATCCAGGCATCACGCTGATTCGTGGGAGCCTCACGGTCGAGACTCATGACGTCGTCATTCAACACATCGCTGTCCGCCCAGGCGACGGAGGAGCAGGATCGGTACGTGGTTTGGCTCAGAGCGAATGGGCTCCCGACGCCCTCGGCGCGCACCGCGGGAACGCCGGCCCGGTTCACCACGTCGTCTTCGATCACTGCTCGGCAACCTGGGCCATCGACGAGAATCTATCGGCATCCGGACCAGCAGATATGGACTCGACCAGGGATCCCGACGTTACATCCCACGACATCACGCTGCGGTTTTGCCTCATTGCCGAAGGTCTGTCGCACGCGACGCATCCAAAGGGCGAGCACTCGAAGGGGACACTGGTCCACGATGGAGTCCGCAATGTGGTGATCGTCGGCTGTCTCTATGCGCACAATCGCGAGCGCAACCCTCGCCTCAAAGGTGGCACGACGTCCATCGTTGCCGGGAACGTCATGTACAACTGGGGCTCAGCGTGCGTCGGCGTCGGAAAGCATGGAAATCGTAAGGAACTGCAACCTTCCGAGACGGTGCTCGTCGGAAACGTTGCGATCGCTGGGGCAGACACGCACTCGCAAGTCTTGGTGAAGAGTGTCGATCCGGGCGGACGGGTCTTCCTGCGCGACAACGTTGCAGTCGCCGCGAATGGTGCGGTTCTTCCAATGACGGACGATGGTGTCGTTCCACTTCCTTCGCCTCGCGATCTACCCGACATTCATCCCTGGGATGCTGCCGCTCACGTTCTCCGCTCAGCCGGCGCCCGCCCCGCCCACCGCGATCCGATCGACGCGCGCATCGTGCGATCGGTGATCGACGGAACTGGAAGGATCATCGACAGCCAGGAACAGGTAGGCGGATACCCGGTGCGAGCGCAGACCAATCGAGTTCTTTCGGTTCCGGATGGTGCCGATGCGCGGAGGAAGTGGCTCGAATCGTTGTCAAATGCTCTCGTCGATGACACGACGCTAGATCTCGCGGCGCTTTGGAAGAGGGTGGGACTCCTGGCCAGCGCTGAACCCACACGGTAGCGCCTGCTTTCTGGACGGAAGGACTCAAAGAGAGGCGCATAGTGCGGGGAGAGAGAAGCTCTTCGACATCTCCCCATCGTCTCCCCGTCAGATCAGTCGTTGCTTTCGAAAGGGGACACCCTTACCAGATCAGCGATACTCTGCGTTGGGTAAGGAGGCGGTTTTGAGTTCCACGACCTTGACGTCCAAAGGACAGATCACGCTCCCGAAGGACATCCGTGATCGGCTTGCGCTAAAGCAGGGTGACCGGTTCGATATAGCGATTGGCCGCGATGGGTTGCTGACGCTCGAACGCCAACAACCGCCGCCCCTGGATCGTGGCTTCGGCATGCTTCAGCGGCTTGCCAGACGCAAAACCGTCTCGATCACTGAGATGCGGGCCGCCGTGCGACAGCGCGCGAAGAAGAAGCATTCGGTGAAACGCGCTTGATCTGCCCCTTGGGTGGAGACATCGCGATTGGGATTCACGGGATCACCCGGATAGAAGACTACCTCTCCATCTCCATGCTTGCGAAAATGAACGGCCCGACTGCTTTCGGATCGTTGTCGCGGACCTTCTCGGTCACGTAGTACTCGTAGGTTCCGTCGCGGTAACGTTCCCTCTCCGGATCGCCGCCGAGACCGACTACCTGGACGGCGCGGTGGATCGTTACCAGGCCGTCCTTGTCGACTTCGACGAACTCTTTGAGAAGACCGTCGTACGCGCGCCGGCCAACCGCGGCGTACTTCGCGTCGATGTAGCCGAGCCGGGACGACTTCAGCAGAACGAACGTGAACATCGCCGATGCGGACGACTCGAGGTAGTTCTTCTCGCGGCCGGGCTGATCGACGACCTGCCACCAGACGCTGCTCTTCGGATCCTGCACACGGGTAATTGCTTCGACGAAGCGTTGCAGGATGGCGATGAGCTCACCGCGGCGCGGGTGATCATTCGGAATGAAGTCGAGCGTCTCGACGAGTCCCATCGCGTACCAGCCCATCGCTCGTCCCCAGAAGGCGGGAGAGCGTCCCGTCTTCGGGTCCGCCCACTTCTGCAGGCGACTTTCATCCCAGCCGTGCGTGAGCAGGCCTGTCGATTCGTCGCGGGCATGCTTCTCCATGAGAACGAACTGCGTGATGACGTCGTCGAATGCGGCCGGCTCGTGGAACACCTTTCCGTATTGCGCCAGGAAAGGCGCGGCCATGTACAAGCCGTCGAGCCACATCTGATGCGGATACCGCTTCTTGTGCCAGAAACCGCCGTCCGCATTGCGCGGCTGTTCGCGGAGTTGCCGGCGCAGTGTTTCGATCGCTTTGCGATACTTTTCGTCGTGCGTTTTCTCGTAGAGCGCGAAGAGAGGCTTGCCCGGATTGATGCGATCGAGACTGTATTCATCGAGACGATACCCATGGATGGTGCCGTCGGCGTCGATCATGCCGTCGTACCAGGCCGTTGCGTACTTCCGATAGCGTTCATCGCCCGTGCGTTGCGCGAGATCGAACATCGCCTTCAACACGAGACCTTGCGTGTAGTCCCACTTCGGTTTGTCGCTGTCCAACAACAGCGGATCGGGTGTCCGCTTCATCACCGACTCCGCCATGCGCGATGACCAGAGAGGCACAGGAGCCGGCAGTACTACAGCGCGGATGAACGGCGCAAGTTCGGGCACGACGCGCTGCACCTCCTCGGCCATCAATGCACCGAATAGCGCGCTCCCCGCTTCATTGAGATGTGTCTTGTCGAGGGTCACATCGAGTGTCCCGTCCGGTTTCAGCGGTCCCAGCGAAGAGCTGATCGAAGGCCCGAGGCGGTCGAGCAGCTCGATGCTCCGCGCTTGCAGGTCGATGAGCGGCACGTTCTTCTCCGCTGCAACGCTCCGTGTCGCTTCGGCGTAATCGCCAAGGTCGGAGTGAATGCGTCCGTCGACGCCGAAGTAGCGGCGGGTGAGCGGCGTGACGAGGATTGGTTTGGCGCCCGCGGCGCGCGCCTCGTCGACGTAACGAGCCATGTTCGCGCGGAAAGCGGGAATGGTGGTCTCGCGATCGAGTCCTTTGCCGGGCATGTCGTTATGGCCAAACTGCACCAGGATGTACGTCGGATGCCGGCGCAGCGCATCGGCCCAATGTCCCTCGGCCGTATAACTCTTCGAGCTCCGCCCGCCACGCGAGAGGTTCAGCAACGCCGCATTCTCCGCGACATGTCGTCTGAACCCGCTCCCCCATCCGCTCT
>DATLVW010000043.1:0-7575 GCA_035577085.1 Thermoanaerobaculia bacterium | reverse complement strand
CGTCGCCGCAGCCTACGGACTGAATGTCCTGCTGGTCACGAATGCGGCCGGCGCGAAGCTCGATTGGCGATTTGTCGTCGCCGCCGTCGTGCTCCTCTGGTTGCAGGGTATCGTGGCGACGCTGATTCCGGCGATGCGTGCCACGCGCTTCTCGCCGGTGATTGCAACACGCGGAGCATGAAGTCAGAGATTAGAGACGAGAGATCAGAGATCAGAGATCAGGGTGATGTCGCAGAGTGTTCCGGATCGCTTGTCGCTGACCCGCATTTCTCACACATTTCTGCGACTCCTTTTCAATCGAGCGCCTTCTCCCCCCGCGCTTTTCGGGGGGAGAAGGTGCCGGAGGCGGATGAGGGGGGCGTTGCAAAGTGCGGGAAAACAGATTCATTGCGCAGATGCCCCCTCATCCGGCTTCGCCACCTTCTCCCCCACAAAAAGCGTGGGGGAGAAGGCGCTCGATTGGAGAGTAGTGCGGAAGTGAGAGAAATCCGGCTAATCTCTTCTCTCTGATCGGGAGCATCAATTGATTGGAACGCACCAACAGGCAAGCATGGCTTCGACGCACGGACACGGCCGCATCGACGGGACGGTCCTGATCGTCGAAGATCAGCCGGCAGTTGCGAAAGCGCTGTTGCTACTGTTCGATATCCACGGCATCGACGCGATTGCCGTCTCGAATCCGGCCGATGCTGAAGAGGTGATCCGACGCGGGGACGCCGACGCCGTCGTGCAGGACATGAACTTCACGCCGGGAGCGACCGGTGGCGAGCAGGGGCTGGCGCTCTTCCGCAGCGTTCGCGCGATCGATCCCGGTATGCCGGTGATCCTTCTCACCGCCTGGACCGCGCTCGAAACGGCGGTGCAGATGGTGAAGGAAGGAGCGATCGACTATCTCGCCAAACCGTGGAGCGACGACAAACTGCTGGCCATCGTCGGCAACGCGCTGACCGAACGGCGCGGCGAGCGCGATGTGCGACGCTCCCGTTCCGCGCTGGCCGCGAGCGTCGATCTCTGTGGCGTCGTCTATGAGAGCACGGCCATGCACCGCATCGTCACGCTGGCACTGCAGGTCGCCGGCGCCGACGTGCCGGTGCTGATCACGGGACCGAACGGCACGGGGAAGGAAAAGATCGCGGACCTGATCCAGGCCAACTCGCGGAGACGCAAAGCGCCATTCGTTAAGGTGAACGCCGGCGCGCTGCCCGATGAACTGCTCGAGAGCGAATTATTCGGCGCCGAGGCGGGCGCGTTCACGGGATCGAAACGGCTGCGCATCGGACGGTTCGAGACTGCCAACGGTGGGACGCTGTTTCTCGATGAGATTGGGAACTTGTCATCCGCCGGTCAGACGAAGCTACTGCGCGTACTGCAGAACGGCGAGTTCGAGCGCCTCGGCAGCAGCGACACGCACCGTGTCGACGTCCGTCTCCTCTGCGCGACGAACGCCGATCTGGCCCAAGCCGTTCGCAGCGGAGCGTTCCGCGAGGATCTCTTCTTCCGCCTCAACGTGATCGAGATTCACGTGCCGCCGCTGCGCGAGCGCCGCGAAGACGTGCTTCCGATCGCCGAGTCGTTCCTGGTCGCCGCGCGCAAGAGCTCAGGCCGCGCATGGCGGCTCGGCGCCGACGCGCTTGCCGCGCTCACCGCATACGACTGGCCGGGCAACATCCGCGAGCTGCAGAACCGCATCCAGCGCGCCACTGTCACCGCCGCCGGCGACATCCTCTCCGCCGCCGACCTCGGCCTCTCCACCGACCGCCCGCCCACCCCCGCTCCCGTTCACGGCGAGAAGGAGCAGATTGAGAATGTCCTTCGCGAGGCCGGAGGCAACGTCTCCGATGCCGCGAAGGACCTCGGCGTCTCGCGCCAGGCGCTGTACCGAAAGATGCAGCGCCTCGGCATCGTGCTGGAGCGGCGGCCAAGATCGTGAGACCTTAACCACAGAGACACAGAGAGCACAGAGAATTTCATCTCTGTGTCCTCTGTGTCTCTGTGGTTAATTGTTTCTCTCGCAAATGCGCCTCACGAGAACGATCGCGCTCCATCTCATCGCCACGATCGCCGTGATCGCTATCGCGGCCGCCTTCGGCGCCAACGTTTTCTTTCACGCCTCGCAGCGAGGCGCCACGTTCTTCGGCGCGGCACTCTTCCTCCTCGGCATGGCCGTCATCGCCCTCACCATGCGCGCACCGCTACGCCGCATCCGCCGGAACCTCAGCGCGCTCGTCGACGGTGTTCGCGGGTTCGCCGACGATGATTTCAGCCTTCGTCTGCACGTCACCGGACACGACGAGATCACCGACCTCGTCGCCATCTACAACGAGATCGGCAACATCCTGCGCGATCAGCGCAACGAATCGGTCCAGCGCGAGCTGCTCTTCGAGACCGTCTTGCAGGCATCGCCGCTATCGATGATTCTGACGAGCAACCATGGCCGCATCGTCTTCGTCAACCGCGCGGCCCGCGATCTTTTCGGCGCCGGCGACCGCATCGAAGGACGCCGCCTCGACGAGCTTGCCGATGAAGTGCCCGCACTGCGCGACGCACTGCGTGCAACCGGCGGCGCGTTGTTCACCGTTGATGGCGAGACCTTCCAACTCAGCCAGCGCACGTTCTATCTCAATACGCGCGAGCACGTTCTCTACCTCATCGCCCGCCTGACGCAGGATCTCCGCCGGCAGGAGCTCGACATCTGGAAGCGGGCCATCCGCGTCGTCAATCACGAGCTGAACAACTCGCTTGCGCCGATCCACTCGCTTTTTCATTCCGCGAACGTCGTCCGCGACCGCCCCGGCGACAGCGCACGGCTCGTCGAGATCAACGCCGCGATCGAGGAGCGGCTGGCCTCGCTGCAGCAGTTCATCGACGGCTACGCCCACCTGGCGCGGTTGCCGAAGCCGCGCCGCGAGCGCGTCGTCTGGAGCGAGTTGCTCAACGCCGTCCTTCCGCTCGCCCCGTTCGTGATCGCCGAGCCGCTCCCGGCGGACGAGTGTTCGTTCGACCGCACGCAGATCGAGCAGGTGCTCCTCAACCTCGTCAAGAACGCCGCCGAGGCTGGAAGCGAGGAGAGGGAGATTGTGGTGAGCGTCGTACGGCGAGGCAACGCGAGCGTGCTCACCGTCCAGGACCGCGGCCGCGGAATGGACGACGAGACAATGAATCGCGCCCTCCTGCCGTTCTACTCAACCAAGCCCGGCGGTACCGGACTCGGCCTCGCCCTCGTCGGCGAGATCGTCGACGCGCACGGAGGGAATGTTCGCATCAGCCGCCGCGACGGTGGCGGAATCTCGATTACTTGCTTGATCCCGGATGGGGGAGTGGCGGAGTCATCCTCGTCGTAACTTCATCCTTAGACGTGAGCCGCCGCCCGCTTACCGGTTGCAAGCGCTCATTCCGTACGCACTAACCCCGGATCGGAAACCCTATTCACCTTTCTCCGTAGTGTACTAAAGTCGTAGTACAAGAGGACAGCGTGGCCGCACCCATCACCATCGATGCCAATGACCGAACGCCGATCTACGCGCAACTCGAGCGCGGCATTCGCGTCGCCATCGCCACGGGACGGATGCGGGCCGGCGACCAATTGCCGACCGTCCGCCAGCTCGCCGTCGACCTTCGCGTGAACGCCAACACCGTCGCCAAGGTCTACCTCGCGCTCGAACGCGAGGGCGTCGTCGTGACGCGGCGCGGTGTCGGGACGTTCATCGCCGAGTCGGTGCCGAAGGCGTCGCATGCAGGACATCGCGAGCGACGCCTTGCCGCGCACATCGACCGCTTCCTCACTGATTCCGCAGCCCTCGGGTATTCGCCGCGCGAAGCAATGCAGCAGATCGCGCGGCGACTGAAGGAAGGAGAAAGCTAATGTTTCCAGTCGCAGCAATCGCCAGCCAACCACGTGTTCGTCCTCAGGGGCCGCGCGTCAACATCGTCGGCGTGGCCGTTCTGGTTCTGCCGCTCGTGACCGGCGTGGCCGTCACGATCGCCACGGAGAATCCCTTCGGAGTCATCGGCGGTCTTTTGCTCGGCCTCGTGCTGATGCAGTCGCCGAAGGTGGCCAAGCAGTGGGAGAAAGCGGTCGTTCTTCGCCTCGGCAAGTTCATCGGACTGCGCGGGCCCGGACTCTTCTGGATCGTGCCGTTCATCGATAACGTGTCGTCGTGGATCGATCAGCGCGTGATTACGACGAGCTTCGCCGCCGAGCAGACGCTGACCTCGGACACCGTGCCGGTCAACGTCGACGCCGTTCTCTTCTGGATGGTGTACGACGCCGAGAAGGCAGCGCTCGAAGTGCAGCAGTATCAGGATGCCGTGAGCTGGGCCGCGCAGACCGCACTGCGCGACATCATCGGACGCACGTCCCTCGGCGATCTGCTGCGCGGACGCGAGAAGATCGAAGAACTGCTTCAGGAGCTCATCGACGGTCGCTGCAATCCGTGGGGCGTGACCGTGCAGTCGGTGGAGATGCGCGACGTGATCATTCCCGACGCGCTGCAGGACGCGATGTCGCGCGAAGCGCAAGCCGCGCGCGAGAAAGCCGCCCGCATCATCCTCGGCGAAGCAGAAGTGGAGATCGCCAAACTCTTCCAGGTGGCCTCGGTCTCGTATCACGACAACCCAACCGCCCTGCACCTCCGCGCGATGAACATGCTGTACGAAGGACTGAAAGAAAAGGGCGCGATGATGATCGTGCCGTCGACCGCAGTGGAGTCGATGGGCATGGGCGGCCTAATGGGCATGGCCGCCATGGCCCAACGCCAGTTGACCGAATCCGCGCCAGCGGAACCGGCAGCGTAGAAGAAACCGGCGGGCCGCAAGTGTGTGTAGCGTAGCGCCGGCGGCCCGCCGGCTGTACCGCCGGCGGCTCGCCGGCGACTCTCACCCAACCCACTTCCAATTCACCAACCCCGCCTTCGCAGGATTGTTCCGTACATAGCTGATCGCATCCGCCAGATGCCGCTCATCGCGAATCATGCGATCAAAATACTCACGCGCCCAAAGCTTCCTCGTTCCGACAATCGCAGTCGCCTTGTGCGCCGTGTACGACTTCCACGAATGGAGAATCTCCTCGAGGCACTCGCCTGCGAATGGCTTGACCACGGTGTGGACGTGATTCGACATCACGCACCACGAGTAAAGCTCGTATCGACGTCCGTTGAAGTACTGCAGGTTGCCGGCTACGAGATCCGCTAGTTTCGAATTTCGCAGATGACACGCTCCTCGCTCTGCATGCAGCTCATCGTCGAGACGAAGCGCAAAGGCATCCCCGATCCGGCTTCGCTCGATGACAGTAAGTGCGCGGATTCCGCCGGTGATCTGGCGCTCCATCGCCTGCTTTTCTAACGAGAGCTGGCGTGTGACTTCGATGGGAAGCGAATCGATGAGCCGATGGGTGATCGAGTAGGTCGCACCCTCGATCTCCCAATGCGGGAGATAACCGCGGGAGCGGATCTTTAGTTTTTGGTATTCGTTGTGTGGGATTAGTTGACGTGGCATTTCGCGCGGAGCACGCGCGATGCGGTGTGGGAGTGGGAAGTGTACCTCGGAAAGGTCGCCGCCGGGCCGGCGGCGGAACAGCCGTCGAGCCGACGGCGCTACGCTTGTCTACGGCGCTACGCTTGTCTACGGCGCTACACCAGGTTACGCCGCCGGCTCCGCGGCGGTGACTTCGTCGGGCTTCTTTCTCATGTCGAGGAAGAGGAGGCCGATGCCGATGCAGATGGCGGAGTCGGCTACGTTGAAGGCGGGCCAGTGGTGCGACTTTACGAAGACGTCGACGAAATCGACTACGTAGCCGAGGCGGAAGCGGTCGATGAGATTGCCGATGGCGCCACCGAGAATCAGGTGCAGTCCGGTCTGGAGCACTCGGTCGGTCACCGCAGCGCGAAAGGCATAAGCGACGACGACGAAGAAGACGCCGATGGCGCCGAGGTTCAGGAGAAGGGGAACGAAACGGGAGTCGGCATTCGCGCCGATTCCGAAGGCAGCGCCGGTGTTGCGCACGTGAACGAGTTGCAGGAAGTTGGGGATCAGCGGAATCGACTCGTGAAGATCGATGCGCGACGAGACGAGAAACTTTGTCCAGGCGTCGGCAAGGATCACGATGACGGAGAGAACGAGATAGGGGATTCGTTTCAAACCGCGACGCCTCGCTTCTCTTCGATCAATTTGTCGAGCTCCACACGCAGACGGCCGAGAATCTCATCATACGTGTAGTGGCCGAGCGTCTCCGGGCCGCGCTTGAGATTGACGTACGTTGGCGCGCACCACATGCCGAGGTCGGCGTCGTCGGTCTCGCCGGGTCCGTTCACGCGGCAGCCCATGACGGCGATCGTGATGTCGTGCTCGTTCGCGTACCTCGTCATCTCTTTGACATTCTGCGCGAGATCGATGAACGCTTCGTTCTCGACGCGCGAGCAGGAAGGGCAACTGATGATGTTCATCCCCTTCTGCTCGAAACGCGCTACGGAGCGGAGGCGGCCGTTGGCGATGTCTTCGAGGATCTTGCGGCCGACGGTGATCTCTTGACCTTTGTCTTCGAAGGGCAGCGTGAGCGAAACGCGGAGTGTGTCGCCGATGCCGCGGGTGATGAGCTGTTCGAAGGCAACGCGGGTCTTGATCACGCCGTCCGGCGGCATGCCCGCTTCGGTGACGCCGAGGTGAAGCGGAACGTCGGGACGGGCAGCGGCGAAACGGATGTTTGCGTCGATGACCTTGTTTGGATCGGAGTCTTTGAGCGACACGACGTATTGATCGAAGCCGAAGTCGTCGAGCATCAGGCAGTGCTCGAGCGCGGAATCGATCATCGGCGAGATCGAGTCTTCTTTCGGATATCTGTCGAGCTGCTCGGGATCGACCGAGCCGGCATTGACGCCGATGCGGATCGCGCAGCCGTGCGCACGTGCGACGTCGACGAGGTAGGCGACCTTGTCGCGGATCGGTTTGTCGCGCTCGATGTGGTAGAGGTGGCCGGGGTTGTAGCGGAGCTTCTGCACGAACGGCGCGACGCGCTCGGCCAGACGGTAGTTCTCCTGAAGATCGATGACGAGGTTGGCGTTGGGCCGGGCGGCGCGTACTTCGGCAAGCGCGGTGACGTCCTTGGCGGTATCGATGGCGATGCGGATCACGTCAGCGCCGGCCGCCTCGAGCAGTTCCACCTGCCGGATCGTGGCGGCGACGTCCTGCGTCTTCGTGGCCGTCATCGACTGCACGGCGATGGGGCTGTCACCACCAATGGTGATGTTGCCGATAGCGACCTTACGGGTGACTCGTGCTTTCATCGGGTGTCGTGAACGCGGGGAGGGCTCAAACCCTTCCGCGTGGGAGTCCAAGACCGAACATTCGTTCGGCATAAACCTATTGCAGCCGTGCTCGGCATCGGATAAGTTCCGGTGGCCCCACCTATCTTCCATTACGCAAATAAATAGCCTTTCGCGTTGCTCCTGTGACGCCTCCGGAGGTCTCATGTCCCGCTTCACCAACGCAGTGCTTCTGATCCTGACGCTGGCGATGCCAGGTGTCGTGCAAGCGCAGACCTGCACGCCGCCAGTGATCATCCAGGTCGGCGGCACCAATCCC
>DATLVW010000042.1:0-4180 GCA_035577085.1 Thermoanaerobaculia bacterium | reverse complement strand
CAGTTCATCCAGAGCGAGGGGCTTTCGGTGTACCTTTCGGCACCATACTCGCTCTTGCGTGGCCGCATCGGTGACAAAGCCGCCGAGCGGCCGCTTTTTCGCGACGATGCTGCCGCGCACGAGCTGTATAACAACCGCATCCGCTACTACCGCATGTCCGACATCACGATCGAAATCCGCGAGGAGGAAACGACGAACGAAATCGTCGAGCGCCTCCTGCTGGAATTGCCGAAAGGCTTTCTCGATCCGGGGCGCCGCCCACCGGCGGGAGGCACTCGTTCATGAGGGCACTCGTCGTCAGCGATCTGCACTCGAACGCCGAGGCGCTGCGCGTGGTGATGAACCGCGTTCGCCGGAAGAAGTTCGACCGTGTGATCTGCCTGGGTGATTTCGTCGGCTACGGCGCGCAGCCCAACCAAGTGCTCGACACGATGCGGACGATGAAGATGCCGAAGCTCTACATCCGAGGGAATCATGACCGCGTCGCTGCCGGCCTCGATCAGGGCGAGGGCTTCAACGCCGTCGCCAAGACCGCGGCCATTTGGACGCGCGATCATCTCTCCGCGCGCAACCGCCACTTTCTCGTGAAGTTACCCCTTGGCCCACTGGAGCAGGACGGAGTGCTGATCTGCCACGGCGCTCCTCATAACGAAGACGAATACGTTTTTCACGAGGGCCATGCCCGCGACATCTTCGCCGAGAGCACGGCACCGTTCATCCTCTACGGCCACACACACCTGCCTGTGATCTTCTCGATCGACCGCATGCACCGTGTGAAGGGTGTTGCCATTCGCGGCGACGTCGTCGTGCGGCTGGATCACGATCATCGCTACCTGATCAATCCCGGCTCAGTTGGGCAGCCGCGCGATCGCAATCCCGATTCGTCGTTCGTGATCTTCGACTCGAAACGCCTTACGGTCCAGTTCTTCCGCGTCGCTTACGACGTCGCGAAAACGCAGGCGTCGATCCTTCGAGCGGGTCTGCCGGAGATCCTCGCCCAGCGTCTCGCCTACGGAGCGTAACCGTCCGGTGACGGCGCTGTCCTCGATCGAGGAGACGAGCGTTTGGTGCATGTGTCTAAACCGTAGTAAGTCGCTGAAAACAGGAGCGAATCGACAATCGTTGCGTGGCATGCCAAACGCAGCAGGAATGGTGCAGGTCAACGAGGAAAACGCAATGCGCAAGTCCACACTCCTTCTTCTTCTTTTCGCAGCGGTCATCGCTCTTCCGTTGTACGCGCGGGACCGCAGCCATTCGTACATCACGTATGACGATGGTGGAACCGTCATTCGCCAGGCCGAGGATGGCCGCGAAGTCGATGCGCGCGTCAACATGCCGGTCTTCCCCGGCGATGAGGTCACGACGAGCCGGCGCGGCCGCCTCGAGATCCGTATGGCCGACGGCAACATCATTGCCCTCGATCGCTCCACGACCGTCTTTTTCAAATCGATCCTCGACTCGTACGACGGCGACTCCGACCAGACGATCGTCGAGCTTCGCTCCGGTCACGTCGCCATCCAGCGCGACGAAGAGACGCGCGAGTTGCTGCGCCTCGATACGCCGAACGCCAGCTACGCCGCCAGCGAGGCAGCGATCTATGCCGTCGAAGCGGATGCAAAGACCCAGGACCGCGTGACCGTGTTCGACGGCACGATGGAAGTGCGCACGCCGTCTCGCACGACGCGCGTGCGGCAAGGCGAGGTTGCGCACGTTGACGGCGAAGGGATGTACGACCTCCTCGGCTCACACGACGCCGCGGACGAGTTCGAGCGGTGGTTCCTGCAGCGCGCCTCGCGGTACAACACCGCCAGCAGCCGTTATCTCGATCGTTCCCTGGCCTACTCGGAAGCCGACCTCGGGTCGAGCGGCGCCTGGTTCTTCGCCGCGAACTTCGGCGGCTGGTGCTGGCGCCCGCATGTCGCTGCCGGCTGGCGTCCGTATTACAACGGTTACTGGCGGCACAGCCCGGGCGGCGTTCTCGTGTGGGTTTCGTACGATCCGTGGGGATGGGTTCCCTACCACTACGGCCGCTGGGCCTACCAACCGGCGTACGGGTGGGTGTGGCTCCCCGGTGCGGCGTATGCGCCGGCGTGGGTCTATTGGATGTACAGCCCGTCAGTCATTGGCTGGGCGCCGATGGGTTGGTATGACTGCTACGGCCCGTACTATGACTGGGCATACCGTCCGTACTCGCGCGCCGGATTCATCGGCGGCGGCTTCCGCGGACGCATCCGCCCCGGCGAGGTCGACCTTCGCCCCTGGACGTTCGTGACGCCGGAAACGCTGATGCATCGCCACATCGATCAGGCTTCGCTTGCAGGCGACATCGTGCGTGACCGGTTGCACCGCGACGGCGACAGCGGCCTGGTGACCAACTCGCCGGCCCGGTTCACGAGAAATGAGCTCCGCGATCCGAACACCGCCATCGGCAACGTCTTCAAACACGGAATCCATGGTGGCGCAGCCGGTGGTGCAGGCAAGGATGGTCTGGCAGCGGACATGACGCCGTTCTTCCGCCGCGACCCTCAGCTTCCCAACTCGATTCGCGAGCGCGTCGTACACGCGCAGCCTGTCGACGGGGCCGTGGGCACCGGCTTGACTGGCGGCCACACCGGCGCGCCTTCGGGCGTTCCTACGCCGGGCACGTCCGGTACCCTGGAAGGCCAGATCACCCGCGGCGCGGACGGCAATGTGCCACGTTCCGGAATCACCCCAGGCATCATTCATGACGGACGTGTTGTCGGCGGACATGACGATGTTCCCAACGGCGGTTTGCGCCGCGGCGACACTCCGAGTGGAGCGACGGCCACGCCTGTTTCCGCTGGAAGCAGCAGCACCAATGACTGGCGCCGCGGGCGTGCGGTCGACGGCGGTCTGCGACCCGGCGCTGGCGTCCAGGCTCCGTCGCCGGACGCGAACCGGCGCGAAGTTCAGCCCGGCGATCATGGCGCGATCGACAAGGGAAAAACGAACGGGAATGACAGCGGTCTGCATCACGACTCGCCGCCATCCAATGAAGTGTCACCGAATGTGACGCCCGTTCCGCCGCCCGATAACTGGCGCGGGCGCGCGGTTGGGCGTCATGAGAACAGCAGCGGGCCGTCAGCGCCTCCGCCGGTCGGCGATGCGAACAAGAGCGATGTGCCGCGCCGCATCATCGACGGCGTCGGCGGCCCACGCATCTCACACGGAGACGGGCCTGCCAACGACTCACCGAAGCACGACCGATCGACTCACTCCTCGGAGCCGAGCTCGAGCAGCGGCCAAGGCTCCCGCGATTCCGGTCGCAGCACGGAGCGTTCGTCCCCGCCATCGTCACAGCCGTCAAGCACCGAACGCTCTCACGACAGCGGATCGCATGAGTCGCCGAAAGCCGAAAGCGGACACGGCAAGAAAGACTGAGTCTTCCGGAGAGCGGCGGCCATGCTGCCGCTCTCCGGCTCCTTTGAAGTAGCGGATCGCCAATCCCCGCCGCGGCCCTGCGCGAACCTTCCGCTACAATCCCCCCGATGTCCGTTCCCCTCTTCTTTGCCCTCTACTGTCTCGAGGCAGGGCTCTTTTTCATCATCGTGCCTTGGACGCGGGTCTGGAGCATGAACTCGCTGCTGCACGCGACGCCGGCGCTGATCCTCTTATCCACGAACCCGTTCGTTCGCGGCTTCGTCTCCGGCTTCGGCGTGGCTCACCTTCTGGTCGGAGTCAAAGACATCATGCGGATCGCTGCCGGCCGCAAGGATGGGCGGCCGGAGTGAACGTCAAGACGGACCGGCTGGCCGGCCTCTGGCGCTCTTCCGTTCCGCTCTTCGTCAGCGCTGGTTTCTGGGTGCTCAACCGGCTGGCTTACTCTCGCAAGAGGATCGTGGTCTACGGGCTCGACGATGTGCGCCCGACTATTCTCGAAGGTTCCCGCTTTCTTGCGCTGGCCGCGCTGATCATCTTCGTGGTCCGGCTGGTTGACGCCGTTGTTTTCGATCTGATCATGCGGCGGCGGCGGGACGTGGTCGCGCCGCAGCTCCTTCGGCAGATGGTCTCCATCGCCGTCTACCTCGTTCTTTTTGCGAGCGCGCTCAAGACCTTCTTCGACTACGACGTCAGGACGGCGCTCACGACCGGCGCGGTTCTTGCGGCAGTCATCGGCCTGGCGCTGCAGGACACACTCGGCAATCTGTTTGGCGGCATT